>NZ_BCBG01000004.1:0-125620 GCF_001320485.1 Pseudomonas sp. NBRC 111130 | reverse complement strand
GACCTTGGAGGAAGGCTCATGGATATCCACTTCCTACCTGGTGGCGGAAATCATCATGATTCCGCTGACCGCCTGGCTGGTTCAGCTGCTCTCGGCGAGGCGCCTGGCGGTGTGGGTGTCTGGCGGTTTCCTGGTGTCCTCATTGCTCTGCTCGATGGCCTGGAACCTCGAAAGCATGATCCTGTTCCGTGCCCTGCAGGGCTTCACCGGCGGCGCGCTGATCCCGCTGGCATTCACCCTGACCCTGATCAAATTGCCCGAGCATCACCGTGCCAAAGGCATGGCCATGTTCGCCATGACTGCCACCTTCGCCCCGTCGATCGGCCCGACCCTAGGCGGCTGGCTGACCGAAAACTGGGGCTGGGAATACATCTTCTATATCAACATCCCGCCCGGGCTGGTGATGATCGCCGGCCTGCTCTATGGCCTGGAGAAGAAAGAAGCGCACTGGGAACTGCTGAAAAGCACCGACTATGCCGGTATAGTCACCCTCGGCGTGGGCCTGGGCTGCCTGCAGGTCTTCCTTGAGGAGGGCCATCGTAAAGACTGGCTGGAGTCGAACCTGATCGTCGGCTTGGCGACTGTCGCCGCGATCAGCCTGACCACCTTCGTCATCCTGCAGCTGTCCAAATCGCAGCCCTTGATCAACCTGCGCATCCTCGGCAACCGCAATTTCGGCTTGTCGAGCATTGCCAGCCTGGGCATGGGCGTTGGGCTTTATGGTTCGATCTACCTGCTGCCGTTGTACCTGGCACAGATCCAGGGCTACAACGCCCTGCAGATCGGCGAAGTGATCATGTGGATGGGCATTCCGCAGCTGTTTCTGATTCCGCTGGTGCCGCAACTGATGAAGGTGGTGTCGCCCAAGCTGCTGTGCGCCCTCGGCTTCTGCCTGTTCGGGGTCGCCAGCTTCGGCTCGGGAGTGTTGAACCCGGACTTCGCCGGGCCGCAGTTCAACCATATCCAGATCATCCGCGCCCTTGGCCAGCCGATGATCATGGTGACCATTTCGCTGATCGCCACGGCGTATATCCAGCCGCAGGATGCCGGGTCTGCGTCGAGCCTGTTCAACATTCTGCGCAACCTGGGCGGCGCGATCGGCATCGCCTTGCTGGCAACCTTGCTGGATGCGCGGACCAAGGTGTATTTCGATTACCTGAGGGAGTCGGTGGTGCCGAGCAACCCGCAGGTGGCCGAACGGTTGGCACAGCTGGCGGAGCGGCTGGGCAATGACAATGCGGCGTTGGGCAAGCTGAGCGAAATCACCCACCAGCAGGCACTGATCATGGCCTACAACGATGCATTTCACTTTGTCGGCATCGGGCTGGCGGTGAGCATGGTGGCGGTGTTGTTGACCCGGAAGCTGCCGGAGGGGTTGAAGGCTGGGGAAGCCCATTAATATCGCGCTTGTAGGAGCGGCCTTGTGTCGCGAAAGGCCTGCAAAGCAGCCCCAGCAATTTATGCACTCAAGCTGAAATCCTGGGGCTGCTTTGCAGCCCTTTCGCGACACAAGGCCGCTCCTACAGGGGGCCGTGCAGGGCTTCAGCTAGTGATCAGGCGCTCGCGCAGTTGGGTAATCTCGTCACGCAGTTGCGCAGCAGCCTCGAATTCCAGGTCGCGGGCAAGCTGCATCATCTTCTCTTCCAGCTGCTTGATGCGCTTGGTGATCTCGCCCGGCGTTCGCAGCTCGGCCTCGTACCGGGCGCTCTCCTCCGCCGCCTTGGCCATGCCCTTGCGCTTCTTGCTGCGCGCGCCGGGCACGGTGGCGCCTTCCATGATGTCGGTGATGTCCTTGACCACCCCCTTGGGCACGATACCGTTGGCCTGGTTGAACGCGATCTGCTTCTCGCGGCGCCGCTCCGTCTCATCGATGGCGCGCTGCATGGAGCCTGTGATGCTGTCGGCATACAGGATCGCCCGGCCATTGAGGTTACGTGCGGCACGGCCAATGGTCTGGATCAGCGAGCGCTCGGAACGCAGGAAGCCTTCCTTGTCGGCATCCAGAATTGCCACCAGCGACACCTCAGGCATGTCCAGGCCCTCGCGCAGCAGGTTGATGCCGACCAACACATCGAAGGTGCCCAGGCGCAGGTCACGGATGATTTCTACGCGCTCCACTGTGTCGATGTCCGAGTGCAGGTAGCGTACCCGCACATCGTGGTCGGCCAGGTAGTCGGTCAGGTCCTCGGCCATGCGCTTGGTCAGCGTGGTCGCCAGCACCCGGTCGCCCTGGGCGACGCGCTTGCGGATCTCCGACAGCAGGTCGTCGACCTGGGTCAGCGCCGGGCGCACTTCTACTTGTGGGTCGACCAGGCCGGTCGGACGCACTACCTGCTCCACCACCCGGCCGGCATGCTCGGCTTCATAGGGGCCTGGGGTGGCAGACACGAAGATGGTCTGCGGGCTGACAGCCTCCCACTCGTCAAAGCGCATCGGCCGGTTGTCCAGTGCCGACGGCAGGCGGAAGCCGTATTCGACCAGGGTTTCCTTGCGCGAGCGGTCACCCTTGTACATGGCGCCAACCTGCGGAACGCTGACGTGGGACTCGTCGATCACCAGCAGGGCATCGGCGGGCAGGTAATCGTAGAGCGTGGGCGGCGGCGCGCCGGCCGGGCGCCCGGACAGGTAGCGCGAGTAGTTCTCGATGCCGTTGCAGTAACCCAGTTCGAGGATCATCTCCAGGTCGAAACGGGTGCGTTGCTCCAGGCGCTGGGCTTCGACCAGCTTGTTGGCCTTGTGCAGGTACTCGAGCCGCTCCTGCAGCTCTTCCTTGATGCCCTCCACCGCCTCCAGCAGGGTTTCCCGCGGGGTCACGTAGTGGCTCTTGGGGTAGAAGGTGAAGCGTGGCAGCTTGCGGAAAACCTCGCCGGTCAGCGGGTCGAAGGCGGCGATATTCTCGACCTCGTCATCGAACAGCTCGATGCGGATGGCCTCGAGGTCGGATTCGGCCGGGAAGATGTCGATCACGTCGCCACGCACTCGGAAGGTGGCACGGGCGAAGTCCATCTCGTTGCGGGTGTATTGCAGGTCGGCCAGCCGGCGCAACAGGGCGCGCTGGTCGAGCTTGTCGCCCCGGTCGACGTGCAGGACCATCTTCAAGTAAGTCTCGGGGCTGCCGAGGCCGTAGATGCACGACACGGTGGTGACGATGATCGCATCGCGCCGTTCCAGCAGCGCCTTGGTCGCCGACAGGCGCATCTGTTCAATGTGGTCGTTGATCGAGGCATCCTTCTCAATGAAGGTGTCCGACGACGGCACGTAGGCCTCTGGCTGGTAGTAGTCGTAGTAGGAGACGAAGTACTCCACCGCGTTGTTCGGGAAGAACGCCTTGAACTCGCCATACAACTGCGCCGCCAGAGTCTTGTTCGGCGCCAGCACCAGGGTTGGCCGCTGCACCTGCTGGATGACATTGGCGATGCTGAAGGTCTTGCCCGAGCCGGTCACCCCTAGCAGGGTCTGGTGCGACAGGCCTGCGTCGATACCCTCGACCATCTGGCGGATGGCCTCGGGCTGGTCGCCGGCCGGCTGGAAACGGGTGACGAGCTGGAACTCGGACATGACGGACCTCGCGGTAACGCAGTAACTGTAAATTTAGCCAGTAGTCTACACCCAAATGCGCGCGCCAGGGGGCGGAATCAAGGCCAAGCTGTGCGTGCGCATTACGGTGGACCGGGCATTTCGACCAATGGTCGAAAAATATTTGCGCAAATCGCCGGAAAACCTGCGCCCGACTGTCGCAGTGACCGGTCGGTATCACTATACTGACTCCCCGTTTGTGCACCGCTTCAGTGCATTCGGCTGGAGCGTGTACGCCCTATCACTCTCCAATCAGAGCCGAAGTAACAATGAGCCTGTTTTCCGCTGTCGAGCTGGCACCCCGCGACCCTATCCTGGGCCTCAACGAAGCATTCAACGCCGACCCACGTACCGACAAGGTCAACCTGGGCGTAGGCGTGTACTGCAATGAGGAAGGCCGCATTCCGCTGCTGCGCGCCGTGATCGAAGCCGAAACCCAGCGTGCAGCCCAGCACGCCTCGCGCGGCTACCTGCCGATCGATGGTATCGCCACCTACGACCAGGCCGTACAGAAACTGCTGTTCGGTGCCGAATCGCCACTGCTGGCCGCTGGCCGCGTGGTCACCGTGCAGGCCGTGGGCGGCACTGGCGCTCTGAAGATCGGCGCCGACTTCCTCAAGCGTGTTTCGCCGAATGCCGTGGTTGCCATCAGCGACCCGAGCTGGGAAAACCACCGTGCGCTGTTCGAAAGCGCGGGTTTCCCGGTGCAGAACTACCGTTACTACGACGCGCCGAGCAACGACGTCAACCGCGCCGGCATGCTCGAAGACCTCAACGCCCTGCCGTCCGGTTCGATCGTCGTGCTGCACGCCTGCTGCCACAACCCGACTGGCGTCGACCTGACCCTGGACGACTGGAAGAATGTTCTGGAAGTGGTCAAGGCCAAGGGCCACGTGCCATTCCTCGACATGGCCTACCAGGGCTTCGGTGATGGCATCGGCGAAGACGCCTTTGCCGTGCGCCTGTTCGCCGAGTCGGGCATGGAGTTCTTTGTTTCCAGCTCGTTCTCCAAGTCGTTCTCGCTGTACGGCGAGCGCGTCGGCGCGCTGTCGATCGTCACCGCCTCGAAAGACGAAAGCACCCGCGTCCTCTCGCAGGTCAAGCGTGTGATTCGCACCACCTACTCCAACCCGCCGACCCACGGCGCGACCATCGTCGCCACCGTGCTCAACAGCGCCGAGCTGCGCCAGATGTGGGAAGCGGAGCTTGGCGAGATGCGCGAACGCATCCACGGCATGCGCAAGCAGATGGTCGCGCTGTTGGCCGAATACGGCGCCAAGCGAGACTTCAGCTTCGTCGGCCGCCAGGTGGGCATGTTCTCCTACTCGGGCCTGACCGTTGAGCAGGTTGCCCGTCTGAAGAACGACTTCGGCATCTACGCGCTGGACACCGGTCGCATCGCCGTCGCCGCGCTGAACCAGAGCAACATTCATGTGGTCACCAAGGCCATCGTTGAAGTTCTGTAACTGATTGATTTGTCAGGAGGTCGCTTGACTTCCTCCTGGCAATCGGTAAGATACGCGGAGATTCCGCGATAGCTCAGTCGGTAGAGCAAATGACTGTTAATCATTGGGTCCCTGGTTCGAGTCCAGGTCGCGGAGCCAAACACTGAGAAAGCCCCCGTATGCGCAAGAATCGGGGGCTTTTTCGTTGCATGGCGAAAGAGTTGCGGCGCTCGATTTCTCAGGCGCCAAAGATCTCCAGCCAGGCACCTCAGGGCCCACACATCACTTCCTGACCGGCTCAGTCACCGGCTTGCCTTCATCCACCAGACTCCATACGAGCAATTTGGCAGGCCGGGTCTTGCTGGCGTTTCGCGAAACGCTGTGCTCGGTGCCGGGCGCTTCGTACCAGTATTCACCGGCTTTGTAGGTCTTTTCCTGTTCGTCGTTGAGCTTCGATATCACCGCCCCTTCCAGCACATAGGCCATTACCGCCCCCGGATGCTGGTGGGCAGGTGAAGCTTGCCCGGGGGCATAGCTGACCGTGAGCATGACGGCGCTCTTGCCTGGGGCATTCGAGGGCTGTTGTCGCTGAAGGACTTTTACTTGTTCTGCGGCGTCGCCGTGGGCCCAGGCTGTGGCCTGGCCACCCAGCAATCCAGCGGCAATAAGCAAGGTAAACGAAAAGTTGGCAGATTTCATGGGCTTTCTCCTGACTGGCGATTGCCTGCAGGTTAGGCCCGGCGGCACGGGGTGCAAACGGCCAATCAGAAGGAAAAGCAGGGGGCCAGCCGGAACGCTCTCAGCAATTGCGCCCGATCGGATAGAACACGCCATGGCTCCACACCCCGAGCCACTCCTCGCCATCGATTACCCGTGGCACCGCCAGGTCGACCAGTTGGTAGAACACATTGCGATGGATCAACGCCTCGAGATTGCTGCGCATCAGCACATAGGGCGACGGCTCCTGAGTATCGGGATCGATCTCGATCCGCAACGGGTTCTGCGGCCCCGCTTCGGCCTGATCCTCGACATTGCTGGTAAAGCGCAGCACCTGCGCCTCACCACTGCCCACCACCTCAAGCATCACGGCCACGAATGGCGCATCATCGACGCGGATGCCGACCTTCTCCACCGGGGTGATCAGGAAATAGTCATCGCCATCGCGGCGTATGATTGTCGAGAACAGGCGAACCATAGGTTTCCGCCCGATGGGCGTACCCAGGTAGTACCAGGTCCCATCGCGGGCAATACGCATGTCGATATCGCCGCAGAAATCCGGGTTCCAGAGATGCACCGGCGGCAGCCCCTTGTGCTTGGGAACTTGCGCCAACAGATCGTTGGCCTTGCCGGAATCCGTCATCGCCCTGCCCTCACTCGCTCATGCCCAGAAGGCTACGAGCGTACTCGCGCATCGGTGCGCCAAGCAAATCCTGTGGCGACTGGTCGTGGAACGTCAACAAACCGCCGCGGCTCTTGATCCGTGCGGTGTCGATCAAGTAGCGGGTATTGGTCTCGATCAGCATCATCTGCACCACCCCGGTATCCCAACCCAGGCGGTCGACCGCCTGCTCGTCATACCACTCGTCACCATTACCGATGCGGTCATCGGTGCGAGCGAAGCGGGTATACAGCACGTAGTCGGCGCCCACCGAGCGGGCCTGGGCAATCGCTTCTTCAAGCCCCAGCGGGCCTTGGGCGCGACGCACCAGCGGGAAGTACTCAACGAAGCTCTTGAACGCCTCATCGGCCACGGCATTCTGCTTCGGCAGCGGGCCCTTGCCTGGCGGCATGAATGCGCCTTGGCCAATGAAGATGAACGAATCAGGCTGCAGGCGAATCGACAGGGTACGACGGGTATCGCTGTGGTCCAGCAAACCGGCATCGCTCATGTGGTAACGGACGCCCTCGCCCATATCGCTGACATTCATGCAACCGCCCAACGCCATCAGCGTCAGCAGCAAGACCAGGCTACGCATCTTTCCTCCAGTGACCGGTGACGAAAAACCGGCGAATAGCCGGCGGATGCAGCTTTTGCGCCAGCTTCAGCCGCCAATCACCTTCATCACCATTACCCCCCCTGAAAACGCCAGTTCCTGCTTGTCTGCCAGGGCTTTTACCAGCAGCCGCTGCAAGCCAGGGAGCGCCTGATGACGGGGTTTCTCCAACAGGTCGCCGATAAAGTGACGATTGCCGGAGGACAGGCAGCCGTGCAGCCAGCCGGTAGAGGACAGGCGCAGCCGCGAGCAGGTGCGGCAGAACGGCACGCTTTCATTGGCGATGACGCCGAAATGGCCATGCCCCGGGATCTGGTAGCGCAGCGCCGTGGCATCCGGCGGTGCGTCGACCTGTTGGTAGCCATACCGGCCGCCGATCACATCGAGCAAGGCATCGAGCCCGACAAACTGCTGCAGGAAGGCATTGTTGTCCCGGGCCAGGTGCCCCATGCGCATCAGCTCGATGAAACGCAGCTCGAACCCCCGCGCCATGCAGTAATCGAGCATCGGCAACACCTGGTCGAGGTTCTGCCCACGCATCGGTACCATGTTGACCTTGATCCGCATGCCCATGGCGCTGGCCTGATCCATGCCTGCCAACACGCTGGCCAGGTCACCGCCTCGTGCGATGCGGCGGAACGCGTGGGGATCGAGGGTATCGAGGGACACGTTCAAGCGGCGAATACCGGCCGCCTGCAGTCGTGGCAGCTTGCGGGTGAGCAGTTGCCCATTGGTGGTCAGCGTGATGTCGTCAAGGTCGAGCTTGGCTACCGCCGCCAGAAAGGCATCCAGTCGAGGGCTGACCAATGGCTCGCCACCGGTAATGCGCAAGCGCTCGATACCAGCAGCTTCGATAAGGTAAGCCACGCCCCGCGCCAGGGCATCCGCGGACAGTTCATCCTGGGCTGCTACCAGGCGCTTGCCGTCCGGCACACAGTAGCTGCAGGCGTAATTACAGGCAGCCGTCAGGCTGACGCGCAGGTTGCGAAAACGCCTGCCTTGACGATCGACGATCATGGATGACTCCGGCATGGATGAATCGGGGCTGGCAAAACTTGACTCATGGTTCAAGTTTTTGCAAGTCCCCTTTACACCCCGGGCTCACCCGCTGACGACAAGTGCCTTTAGTGAGTGGCTTCCGGATCACGCTTGCGCTTGTTGCCCATGCGCACGCCGATATCCATGAGGAACTGGAAGAAGCCTTCCTGATCCTCCAGCACGTTGCTCCAGAACGGCGAGTGGTACAGCGCCACGGCGCCATGTACCAACGCCCAGGCGGCGCAGTAGTGGAAGTACGGCGGCACGTCTTCAAGCTTGCCTTCGCTGATGCGCCCCTTGATCAGCTGGGTCAGGCGGTCGAAGTTGGAAGCGCGGATGCTGTGCAACTGCTCGACCATTTCCGGTACCTGGTTGCCCTTGACCACCTTCTCCTCCAGGCGATCGAACAGCCGGTAGCGCTGCGGGTCGCGCATGCGGAACTCGAAGTAGGCGCGCGACAGCGCCTCCTTGTCGCGATCGACATCGGCCGAGTGCAACAGCGCGTTCAGGTCGCGCTCATAATCGAGCATCAGGCGCAGGTAGATCTCCGCCTTGGACTTGAAGTGCTTGTAGATCGTGCCTTTGCCGATCCCCACGGCGTCGGCGATCATCTCGACAGTGACGCTGTCTTCACCCTGTTCGAGGAACAGCTTCAAGGCTGTATCGAGGATTTCCTGTTCGCGACGGCGAAACTCACGGACCTTACGAGGTTCTTTCTGCATAGGAAGGACTGGATGACATTGAAGCGGTTTATTATGCCTAACTTGCAGCAAATTGCACGGATCATCCAACCATGTCTATGTTTCTCGATGAGTTTGCCCAGGCGCCGGGGCTGCGTTACCTGAACCACGCGGCCATCGCGCCCTGGCCACGCCGGGCCAGCGAGGCGGTGGCACGCTTTGCTCAGGTCAACGTGCGCCTGGGTGCAAGCGACTACCCGGCATGGCTGGCCACCGAACGCAGGCTGCGGGAAAGGCTGGCACGCCTGGTCAACGCCCCGTCCCAGGCAGACATCGCGTTGGTGAAAAACACGTCAGAGGCGCTTTCGCTGGTCGCGTTCGGCCTCGACTGGCAAGCCGGTGACCAAGTGGTGATCAGCGACGAGGAATTTCCTTCCAACCGGGTCGTCTGGGAAGCCTTGGGCGAGCATGGCGTCGAGGTAACCAAGGTGAGCCTCGCCGGGCCTGACCCTGAAGCGGCACTGCTCGCGGCCTGCGGCCCGCGTACACGCCTGCTGGCAGTGAGTGCCGTGCAGTTCGCCAGCGGCCTGCGCCTGGACCTGCCCCGCCTTGGCGAGGGGTGTCAAGCACGTCATGTCCTGTTCTGCGTCGATGCCATCCAGCAGATCGGCGCCCTGCCTTTCGACGTGCAGCACGCTCAGTGCGACTTCGCCATGGCCGACGGCCACAAGTGGATGCTGGGCCCTGAGGGCATGGGGTTGTTCTATTGCCGGGCGGCACTGCGCCAGCAGTTGAAGCTGCACGCTTATGGCTGGCATATGCTCGAACAGCTGGGCGATTTCGACCGTCGCGAGTGGCAACCGGCACGCAGCGCAAGGCGCTTTGAATGCGGCAGCCCGAACATGCTGGGGGCGTGCGCCCTGGAGGCCAGCCTGTCATTGCTGGAGGAGATAGGCATGGCAGAGGTTGGCCGGCACTTGCAACTGCGGGTCGAGCAACTGCTTCAGGGCCTGGCCAGTATTCCCGGCGTACGCCTGCATAGCCCGGTATCCCCGGAAAAACGGGCGGGCATAGTCACTTTCAGCCTTGCGGGGCAGGACAGCACGGCTGTCTATCGGAGCCTGATGGCGGAGCAGACAATCTGCGCACTGAGAGGGCCAGGTATACGGTTTTCGCCACATTTCTATACCAGTGAGCAGCTGATCGACGAAGCTGTGCAGCAAATACGGCGCTTGGCCATGCGCTGAGGGAGGAAGGGACAGCGGACGTATTCCAAATCTGTTTAAAAAACGAACAGAGAAGCACTGGCACTGCGCCAAAGCTGACTAATACTTGAAGTGTTGGCGCGGCGCATCCCCCCCAAGTGGCGCGCCGATAAAGGTGCTCAGGGACCGCGTACCTTTGTTTTACTCCTAATGGTCTTAACCCGGATTCCCCCCCAGAACCCGGGTTTTTTTTGCCCGGCACCAGCCGCCCGGCTCTGGCTCTGGCTCTGGCTTTTGATTTTGCTTCTAAGCGCGCGATAGTTCAGACAACGCGAAATGCGACTTCAGGAGGCCGAGCGCAGGCGTCTGGAGGGCCAGGGTGCGCAGCACCCCTTCGGCGTAGCCGAAGGCGCGAGATGTAGACTTGCGCAGCAAGTCGTAGGCCGCGCGGGCCCGGAAGACGCCGGAGCGAGGGGACCCCGGAGCGAAGCGCAGGGGCCGGATGATGGGAGCCAGCGTTTTTTGGTTACTTTTTGTCGCGTTTGACAAAAAGTGACCCGCCGTAAGGGCGGAAAGGTGACTGTGCGTCGCCATCACAAATGAATGTATGCGAAAAAAATCAAAACCATCGCGCTCGTGCTTTTGGCTTTTGGCTTTTGGCTTTGGAAGTGGGCTTACAAATCAGGTCTACATTCATTCGCCATGGTGGCGCTGAATCAGCTTTTCGCCTTTACGGCGACCTACTTTTTGACTGGGCAAAAAGTAGGCAAAAACCCCCGCTCCCATCATCCGGCCCCTGCGCTGCGCTCCGGGGTCCCCTCACTCCGGCGCCTTCCGGGCCCGCGCGGCCTACGACTTGCTGCGCAAGTCTACATCTCGCGCCTTCGGCTGCGCCGAAGGGGTGCTGCGCACCCTGGCCCTCCAGACGCCTGCGTTCGGCCTCCTGAAGTCGCACTCTGCGTCGCCTGATCTACCGCGCGCTTAGAAGCAAAAGCAAAAAGCAAAAGCAAAAGCAAAAGCAAAAGCAAAAGCAAAAGCAAAAGCAAAAGCAAAAGCAAAAGCAATTGGTCTGGACTCAGGCCACTCGTGCCAGCGGGAACAGGCGCTTGAAATTGCCCGTGGTCTGCTCCGCCAGCTGCTGGTAGCTGACCCCACGCAACGATGCCACATACTCCGCCACCTCCCGTACATACTGCGGCAGGTTCGGCTTGCCGCGATACGGGATCGGCGCCAGGTACGGCGAGTCGGTTTCCACCAGCAGACGGTCGACCGGCACCTGCCGCGCCACCTCGCGCAGGGCATCGGCATTGCGGAAGGTGACAATACCGGACAACGAGATGTAGTAACCCAGGTCCAGCGCCGCCTTGGCCATGTCCCAGTCTTCAGTGAAGCAGTGCAACACGCCCGCCTGCGGCAGGTTCGCTTCACGCAACAGCGCCAGGGTATCGGCCCGCGCCGCACGGGTATGCACGATTACCGGTTTGCCGGTCTGCCGCGAGGCTTCCAGGTGCAGGCGGAACGACGCCTGCTGCAACTCGGCGGCTTCCGGCTCGTAGTGGTAGTCCAGGCCGGTTTCGCCAATCGCCACCACATGCGGGTGCGCCAACTCGCGCAGCAGCCACTCCAGTGCCGGCGTCTCGCCCGGCGCAAGGTCCAGCGGGTGCACGCCCACCGAGCAGTCGACATCGGCGTACTGCTCGCTCAGCGCCTTCACCGCCCCGGCATTTTCGGCGCTGACGCCAATGCACAGGAAATGCCCGACCCCACGCTCGCGCGCTGCCTGCAGGGCAGCATCGAGGGAGCCCTGATGGGCGCTCAGGTCAAGACGGTCGAGATGGCAATGGGAATCTACGAGCATGGGAGGCGGCACACATGAAAAGATGGAAAGTCAGCGGGAACCGGGCAGCTGCAGCCAGTGGCCCAGCAGCGCTTCCAACAGCAGTACACGATTGAGGTTGGCTTTGCCGAGCACCTTCTGGCGCTGTTCGAGGATCCATGCCTGGACCTCCAGCACCTTGCCCTGACGGGCCTTCTGCGCGAGGTACTGCACCACCTTGCGCATGTCGGCCAAGCCCAACCCCGCTTCATCCTGGGTCAACTGGTAGCGCAGGATCAAGTGCGACCAGTCGCAGAACCAGTCGAACAGCAACAGCAACGGCACATTGCTCCAGGCCTCGGCCAGCTGACTGGGCGATTGCTGCTGCTTGAGCAGCTTCTTCACCCCGTCAGTCACCAAGGCCCGTTGCTCACGTACACCTTGCGCTTGCAGGCTGACCGCCATCAGCGGCGAACCGGCGGCGAGGGTCAACAGCTCTTCGCGCTCGGCCTCGTCGCTGTCGGGCAACGCCGTGGCCAGCCAGGCCTGGCTCTGCGCCAGGCTGGGCTGTGGGCAGACGACTTGCTGGCAGCGGCTCTTGATCGTCGGCAACAGGCGGCTGGGCTGATGACTGACCAGCAGCAGCACGGTATCACCCGAAGGCTCCTCCAGGCTCTTGAGCAAGGCGTTGGAAGCGTTGACGTTCATCGCCTCGACCGGCTCGATCAGCACCACTTTACGCCCGCCCAGCTGCGCCGTCTGCACGACGAACGACACCAGTTCGCGCACCTGATCGACCTTGATCGGCTTGTCGGCCTCCTCCGGCTCCAGCACGAAGTTATCCGGGTGGCTACCGGCCTTGAGCAACAGGCACGACTTGCACTGCCCGCAGGCATCCAGCGCCTGCGGCTGCTGGCACAGCAGGCGCGCCATCAGCCGCTCGGCCAGGGCGCGCTTGCCAATGCCCTGCGGCCCGTGCAGCAGGTAAGCGTGGGCGTGCCGGGCACGCCCGGCCAGTTGCTGCCACAGCGCCTGCTGCCAAGGGTAGGCCTCAGCCACGGCAACGCTCCACGATGCCCGGCAGCAGCGCATCGATGGCGCGCTGCACGGCCTCCAGTGGCTGGGCGGCGTCGAGCAGGGTGTAGCGCTGCGGCGCGCCATGGGCGCGTTGCAGATAGGCTTGGCGCACAGCTTCGAAGAAGGCCTGGCCTTCCTGCTCGAAACGGTCCAGGCGACCGCGGGCGGCAGCACGGGCCAGGCCGACTTCCACCGGCAGGTCGAAGACCAGGGTCAGATCCGGGCGCAGATCCCCCTGGACGAATTGCTCCAGCGCAGCGATACGCTCAACCGACAGGCCACGGCCGCCGCCCTGGTAAGCGTAGGTGGCATCGGTGAAGCGGTCGCAAAGCACCACCGCGCCCCGGGCAAGCGCCGGGCGAATCACTTCGGCCAGGTGCTGGGCACGGGCAGCGAATACCAGCAGCAGTTCGGTGTCTGCGGCCATCACTTCAGCGCTTGGAGCCAGCAACAGCTCGCGGATTTTTTCAGCCAGCGGCGTACCGCCAGGCTCGCGGGTCAACACCACGTCCAGGCCCTGCTCGCGCAGGCGCGCAGCCAGGTAATCGCGATTGGTGCTCTTGCCCGCGCCTTCGGGGCCTTCAAGGGTAATAAACAAGCCGCTCACTGGCAGTCCTTAATGTTGTTCGTCGGGCGTAGCCGCGTCGGCCGGCGCGGCGTCGCTGGCAGGATCCTGCTCGGCGGGTTCGGCCGCGTCTGCAGGCGCACTTTGCGGCGCCGGGCTGGAGCGGTAATCCGCACGACGCTTGAGCTGAAACTCACGCACCGCCGAGTTGTGATCGTCCAGGTCATCGGAAAACACGTGGCTGCCATCGCCACGGGCAACGAAGTACAGGCTGGTGCCATCGGCTGGGTTGAGCGCGGCATGGATCGCCTCCCGCCCGACCATGGCGATCGGTGTCGGTGGCAGGCCGGTCATGGTGTAGGTGTTGTAAGGCGTCGGTTCGCGCAGGTCGGCGCGGGAAATCTTGCCGTTATAGCGCTCACCCATGCCGTAGATCACCGTCGGGTCGGTCTGCAGCATCATGCCCAGGCGCAGGCGGCGGACGAAGACGCCAGCGATCTGCCCACGCTCCTGAGGGATACCGGTTTCCTTCTCCACCAGCGAGGCCATGATCAAGGCCTGGTAGGGGTCACGGTAAGGCAGGTCAGTGGTGCGCTCGGCCCATTCCTTGGCCAATACTTCGTCAAGGCGCATGTAGGCCTGCTGCAGCAGCTCGACGTCACTCATGCCACGCACGAAGCGGTAGGTATCAGGGAAGAAGCGGCCTTCAGGGAACACGCCGGTGTGGCCGAGCTTGTCCATCACTTCAGCGTCGGAAAGGCCATCCAGGGTGTGCTTGAGCTTTTCATGCCTGGCCACCGCCGAACGCACCTGGCGGAAGGTCCAGCCTTCGACCAGGGTCAGGTTGTACTGCACCACATCGCCACGGCGCCAGACGTCGAACAGATCTTCCACGGTCATGCCGGGGGTGAGGCGATACTCGCCGGTATGCAACTGTGTGCCGGCCATGTTGAAGCGCCAGTACAGGCGCAGCCAGACGGCATCGTCGAGCAAGCCTTCGGCCTGCATGCGATAGAACATGCGGTTGGGGTTGGTGCCACTGGGCACGTCGAGCAGGCGCTCTTCGGCCACATGCAGGGGCTGCTCCAGCACCGAGTTGATCTTCCAGGCCGACCAGCCCAGGGCCAGGCCAGCGAGGATCAAGCCCATTTCCAGCAGCAGCAGGAATTTGCGTCTCACGAATTCAGGTATCCAGTAACGTACGGGCAACGGCCTGCAGTTTACGGGTGAGTGGGCCCGGCGACCAGTTCAGCGCGGCAATTCCGCGCACGGGCCAGACGCCATAGACACTGTTGCAGACAAACACTTCGTCCGCCTGTTGCAATTCGTCGAACGCGATATCTCGCACCTGTACCGGGATGCCCAGCCGCTGCGCCTGCTCCAGCAGGGCACCGCGCATCACGCCGGCCACGCCACAACGGCTGAGTTCAGCCGTGAGCAGCACGCCATCGCGCACCAGGAACAGATTGCTGTATACGCCTTCGATCACCCTGCCCTGCCCGTCACGCATCAGGCCTTCGGCATGTTCGCTGTCCTGCCATTCGGCACGGGCCAGCACTTGTTCCAGGCGATTGAGGTGTTTCAGGCCGGCCAGCAACGGTTGCTCCGCAAGCCGGGTCTGGCAAGGGAACAGCCGCACGCCGTGCTGGGCATGTTCGACAGGATAGCTGGGCAGCGGGCTGCCCTGGAGAATCCGCCGCGGTGCAACGCCGGCAACCGGCGCGTAGCCCCGCTGACTGTCGCCACGGGTGAGGACCAGCTTGGCGACTCCGTCACCGAGCTGACGGGCGAAGAGCAGGATTTCATCACGCACCAGCGCCAGATCGGCGTCGATCATCAGCCGCTGGCAACCCAGCGCCAGGCGGGCCAAATGGCCGTCCAGCAGACTGGGCCGGCCAGCGCGCACGGCGATGGTCTCGAACAGGCCATCGCCGTAGGCCAGGCCGCGGTTCTGCAAATTGATCGCAGTCGCGGGCTGGCCGTCGATCCAGCTGTGCATCAATCGACGAACCGGCGGAACACCAGCGAACCGTTGGTGCCACCAAAGCCGAACGAGTTGGACAACACCACGTCGATCGGCATGCTGCGCGCCTGGTGCGGTACGAAGTCGAGGTCGCAGCCTTCGTCCGGCTCATCGAGGTTGATGGTCGGCGGCGCCATCTGGCTGTTGATCGCCAGCACGCTGAAGATCGCCTCAACTGCACCGGCAGCGCCGAGCAGGTGACCGGTCATCGACTTGGTCGAGCTGACCGCCAGCTTGTAGGCATGCTCGCCGAACACGCGCTTGATCGCCGCGACTTCGGCGATATCGCCGGCCGGGGTCGAGGTACCGTGGGCGTTGATGTAGCTGACCGCTTCAGGCTGGATGCCAGCATCGCGCAGGGCATTGGCCATGCAACGGGCAGCACCTTCACCGCTGTCGGGTGGCGAGGTCATGTGGTAGGCGTCACCGCTCATGCCGAAACCGACCAGCTCGGCATAGATGGTCGCACCACGGGCCTTGGCGTGTTCGAGCTCTTCGAGCACCAGCGCACCGGCACCGTCGGACAGCACGAAGCCATCACGGCCCTTGTCCCACGGACGGCTGGCACGGGTTGGCTCATCGTTGCGGGTGGACAGCGCCCGAGACGCACCGAAGCCCCCCATGCCCAGGCCACACGCAGCCATTTCGGCGCCACCGGCAATCATCACGTCGGCTTCACCGTAGGCGATGTTGCGCGCGGCCATGCCGATGCAGTGGGTGCCGGTGGTGCAAGCGGTGGCGATGGCGTAGTTCGGCCCCTGCAGCCCCAGATGGATCGACAGGAAGCCGGAGATCATGTTGATGATCGAACCCGGCACGAAGAACGGCGAAATACGGCGCGGGCCTTGCTCGTGCAAGGTACGGCTGGTTTCTTCGATGTTGGTCAGGCCGCCGATACCCGAGCCCATGGCCACGCCAATGCGCTCACGGTTGGCGTCGGTGACTTCCAGGCCGGCATTACGCACTGCCTGGAAACCGGCCGCCAGGCCGTACTGAATGAACAGGTCGAGCTTGCGGGCCTCTTTGGCCGACAGGTACTGCTCAACCTCGAAGCCTTTCACCGAGCCGCCAAAACGGGTGGAGTAGGCAGACAGGTCCGTATGCTCGATCGGACCAATGCCACTGCGGCCAGCCAGAATGCCCTGCCAGGTGCTCGGTACATCGGTACCCAGTGGCGACAGCATGCCCATACCGGTGACCACGACGCGTCTACGCGACACAGTACTCTCCTTTTCTAATCACAGAGTTTCTTGCCATTGCATTCAAGCAATGGAATGAAATGGCAACAAGCTCTCGTAGCGAGCGAAACGACGGCGCTGGCTCGCAAAGAAAAAACCGCACGCCGGCAAAGGCAGTGCGGTTCTTCTCGACAAGAAGCGTCGACTACAACGTCTTAAGCCTGGTGGTTTTTGACGTAGTCGATTGCAGCTTGAACGGTAGTGATCTTCTCGGCTTCTTCGTCAGGGATTTCGGTCTCGAATTCCTCTTCCAGAGCCATCACCAGCTCAACGGTGTCAAGCGAATCGGCACCCAGGTCATCGACGAAGGACTTCTCAGCAGTCACTTCCTCTTCCTTGACGCCCAGTTGCTCGGCGACGATTTTCTTGACGCGTTCTTCGATGGTGCTCATACCTAGTTTTCACTCCTAATGGACATATGTCAGGCAGCTGGCCGGTGACCAAGTTTATAGAAAGACGTTCGCTTTTCAAGCGGAACGCACCTTCCCTTGAGCCACCGCACCCGCTGCCTGGAATCTGGTTGCAGCTTTATAACGGATTTTAGGCTCGCAGTATGACTCTTTTTTGAAGCAATCCGTCACATTGCGTTGCAGTTTTACATGTACATCCCGCCGTTGACCGGCACGGTAGCGCCGGTAACGTAGCCAGCGCCATCCGACGCCAGGAACGAAACCACCTTGGCAATTTCGTCAGCCTGGCCCAGGCGGCCCAGCGGAATCTGGGTTTGCAGGGCTTCGCGCTGCGCTTCTGGCAGCTCGCGGGTCATGTCGGTGTCGATGAAGCCCGGGGTCACCGAGTTGACGGTGATGCCACGCGAGCCCACTTCACGCGCCAGGGCGCGGCTGAAGCCTTCGAGGCCGGCCTTGGCCGCCGCGTAGTTGGCCTGGCCGGCGTTGCCCATGGCACCGACGACCGAACCGATGCTGATGATACGACCCCAGCGCGCCTTGGTCATGCCACGCAGCACGCCCTTGGACAGACGGTAGAGGCTGTTCAGGTTGGTGTCGATCACGTCGAACCACTCGTCGTCCTTCATGCGCAGCATGAGGTTGTCACGGGTGATACCGGCGTTGTTGACCAGAATGGCCGGTGCGCCGAACTGCTCACCAATGGCGGCCAGCACGGCTTCCACGGACTCGGCGCTGGTGACGTTCAGCTCCATGCCGGTGCCGGCGATGCCATGTTCTTTCAGGGTGGCGGCGATGCGCTCGGCACCGGAAGCCGAGGTGGCGGTACCAATCACGGTCGCGCCCTGGCGGCCCAGCTCGAGGGCGATGGCCTGGCCAATACCACGGCTGGCGCCGGTGACCAGTGCAACTTTACCTTGCAGGCTCATGCAAGCTTCTCCAAATCAGGCCAGCGCCGCACGGGTGGCGGCGACAGCGTCAGGGGTATTGAGGTTGTAGGTGGTCACGCCGTCGGCGCAACGCTTGTTCAGGCCAGCCAGGACCTTGCCCGGGCCGCATTCGACCAGGTTGACCGCACCGTTGGCGGCCAGGGTCTGCACGCATTCAACCCAGCGTACCGGCTGGTACAGCTGTGCCAGCAGGTCTCGCTTCAGGGCATCGAGGTCGGCGGCGACAGCGGCGGTGACGTTCTGCACCACCGGGATCTGCGGGGCCTTCCATTCGATGGCGTTGACGGAGTCGGCAAAGCGCTCGGCAGCCGGCTTCATCAGGGCGCAGTGCGACGGCACGCTGACCGCCAGCGGCAGGGCGCGCTTGGCACCCTTGGCCTTGCACAGTTCCACGGCGCGGTCGACCGCAGCCTTGTTACCGGCGATGACCACCTGGCCTGGCGAGTTGAAGTTCACGGCGCTGACCACTTGGTCTTCGGCCGCTTCGGCGCAGATTTCCACCACGACGGCGTCATCCAGGCCCAGGATCGCAGCCATGGCACCGTGACCGGCAGGCACGGCTTCCTGCATCAGCTGACCACGACGCTCGACCAGGCGCACGGCGTCTTTCAGCGACAGGGCGCCCGCAGCGACCAGGGCGCTGTATTCGCCCAGGCTATGGCCGGAAACGAACGCCGGTTGTGCGCCGCCCTCTTCCAGCCACAGGCGCCAAAGGGCGATGGAAGCGGTGAGGATCGCTGGCTGGGTCTTGTCGGTTTGGTTGAGTTGTTCTTCCGGGCCTTCCTGGACCAGCTTCCACAGGTCGTAGCCCAGAGCCTCGGAAGCCTCCTTGAAGGTCTCGATGACCACCGGCTTTTCAGCGCCGAGTTCGGCGAGCATGCCCAGCGACTGGGAACCTTGACCGGGGAAGACGAATGCGAGGGATGCAGACATTGAACAAGCCCTTATGATCTTGTCATCGGATAGGGTGCGCCGGGCCTTGGGCCGGGCGCGGAATCTGAAAACTTGGATGGAAACACAGACCAAGCGGTCACATTTAAGCACTTCATCGGCGAAATGCCTAAGGCAACAAATCTTCGAGGCGACCATGCAGCCGCTGCGGGAGGTTTTCCTGGATCTCGATCAGCGCCCGCTGGATCGCGCTCTGGAAGCCCTGCACGCCCGCCGAACCATGGCTCTTGATGACGATACCCTGCAGGCCGAGGAAGCTCGCGCCATTGTGCCGCGCTGGCGCCAGGTCGGCCTGCAGGCGCTTGAGCAACGGCATCGCCATTGCCCCTGCCACCCGCGACAACACCCCGCCCTTGAACAGCTTTTCGATACGCGCGCCGATCATGGTAGCCAGACCTTCGCTGGACTTGAGCAGGATGTTGCCGACAAAACCGTCGCACACCACCACATCCGCCTCACCGCGGTACAAGCCATCACCTTCGACGAAGCCGACATAGTTGAGGCCACGGGCGTTCTGCAGCAGGGTGGCGGCCAGCTTGACCTGCTGGTTGCCCTTGATGTCCTCGGTACCGATGTTCAGCAGCGCCACGCGTGGCCGGTGAATACCCAAGGCCTGGGCAGCCACGGATCCCATGACGGCGAACTGGTAGAGGTTTTCGGCACTGCAGTCGACATTGGCGCCAAGGTCGAGCAGCTGGCAGTAACCCGCCTGGGTCGGGATCGCCGCGACCATGGCCGGCCGATCGATACCCGGCAAGGTCTTGAGCACGAAACGCGACAATGCCATCAGCGCCCCGGTATTGCCGGCACTTACGCAGGCCTGGGCCTTGCCGTCACGCACCAGTTCGAGGGCGATGCGCATCGACGAGTCCGGCTTGCCGCGCAACGCCTGTGATGGCCGCTCGTCCATACCGACTACCTCACTGGCGGCGACAATCTGCAGGCGCGCGCGATCCGCAGCCGCAAGGCCGCTGACAAGATCTTCAAGGAGGGAGGGTTGACCGACGAGGGTCAGGTGCAGCGAGGGGGTAGCCGAAAGGCAGGCAATGCTAGCCTGGACAATGCTGCGGGGACCGAAGTCCCCGCCCATTGCGTCGATCGCGATGATCTGAGCGGACAAGGATTACTCGTCAGCGCCCTTATCGACCACTTTGCGGCCACGGTATACGCCTTCTGGCGAAACGTGGTGACGCAGGTGCACTTCACCGGTGGTCTTTTCTACCGACAGCGCGTTTTCCGACAGGGCGTCGTGGGAACGGCGCATGTCACGGGCAGAGCGGGATTTTTTGTTCTGCTGAACAGCCATAATTGATTAACTCCTAAACGTTTGGGTCACGCTTTAACTGCGCCAAAACACTGAACGGGTTGGACCGCGATACCTCGTCCTTGCTCGATTCGGGCTCGTCTGCGCCCGCCGGCTGCTGGCATTCTTCCGGATGGTGAGCAGGCACGATAGGCAAGGCGAGCAGCAGCTCCTCCTCGACCAAGGCCTGCAGATCCAAAGGATCTTCGCCCAGTTCCAGCACGTCATAGCCTTTCGGCAACGACTGGGTATTCGCACCCTCCTTCACCACGGCGTAAGTACATTCGCTGTGGATCGGCAGGGTGACCAGCTCAAGACAACGCTGGCAAACCATTTTGACTTCGACGTCCAGCTCGCTGTGGATAACCACCACGTGCTGTTCATCTCGTTCAAAATCGAACTTCGCCTGCACCGTACCGACATCGTCGGAAAGCGGGTCGCAGAGTCTTTCCAAATCAGCGAGTTGCAGCGTACCAGTGATGGATACGCCTCGGTCGGCTAATTTGCGCGGGTCAACGTGAGGTGGAATCGGGTCATTCAACATAGGCGCAGCATTCTAGGGATGCCCCCCGCCCCTGTCAAAGGAAATTAGGCGGCATCTCGCATGTTAGAATCGGGTTCAACTGACCAGGAGTCTATCATGCTGCCTCTGTTGCTGGCTTCCAGCTCTGCCTACCGACGCGAACTGCTCGCGCGCCTGCGCCTGCCCTTCACCTGGGCAAGCCCCGACCTAGACGAGCGACGCCTGGCTGACGAACCCGCTGTGGAACTGGTGAAACGCCTGGCCAGGCAAAAGGCCGAAGCGCTTGCCGCCAGCCATCCGGGGCACCTGATCATCGGCTCTGACCAGGTCGCGGTATTGGGCGAACAGATCCTCGGCAAGCCGCACACCTTCGATCGCGCCTGCGAGCAGCTGCTCGAAGCCAGCGGCCAGCAGGTGACCTTCCTGACCGGGCTGGCACTGCTCAATACCGCAACCGGGCACTGCCAGGTCGACTGCGTGCCGTTCACGGTCATCATGCGCGAGCTGAATCGGGAGCAGGTGGAGCGCTATGTGCAGGCGGAGCAGCCGCTGGATTGCGCGGGGAGCTTCAAGGCGGAAGGATTGGGGGTGAGTTTGTTTCAGAGCACCCATGGGTGCGATGCCACCAGCCTGATCGGGCTGCCGCTGATTCGGCTGGTGGATATGCTGACCCGGGAAGGCGTGGTCATACCTTGAGATTTTTGGGGCCGCTGCGCGGCCCCGGCAATTTCAAATCAGCGCAGCTGAGGCCCCTGGAACCCCATCCACATGGCCAGGTGCTCGGCCACGCTGGCACCAATGCGCTTGGAGAAGCGATCGAACGGCGACTCCTGCACGGTGTAATCGACCAAGTCCTTCTCACCCACGATCTCACGCGCCACGTAGCTGGCACTGCCCAGCCCGTCCACCAGCCCCAGTGCCTTGGCCTGCTCACCCGACCAGACCAGGCCACTGAACAGCTCCGGATGCTCCTTGTCCTTCAGGCGGTCACCCCGCCCCTGCTTGACCATGGCAATGAACTGCTGGTGCGTGGTATTGAGCACACCCTGCCAGAACGCACGCTCTTCAGGTTTTTCAGGCGAGAACGGATCAAGAAACGCCTTGTGCTCGCCAGCGGTGTAGGTACGACGCTCCACGCCCAGCTTCTCCATGGAGCCCACGAAACCGTAGCCGGCCGCCGTCACACCAATGGAGCCGACCAGGCTGGCCTTGTCGGCATAGATCTCATCCGCCGCACTGGCGATGTAATAAGCCCCGGAAGCGCCCAGGTCGGCTATCACTGCATACAGTTTGATATCCGGGTGCTCAGCGCGCAGGCGACGGATCTCGTCATATACATAGCCTGCCTGCACAGGGCTGCCGCCCGGACTGTTGATGCGCAGGACCACCGCCTTGGTCTTGGGGTCCTTGAACGCATCGCGCAGGCTCTTGACGATATTGTCGGCGCTGGCTGCTTCCTGATCGGCAATCACCCCGCGCACTTCAACCAGGGCTGTGTGATTGCCACTGCGCGACGCGGCCTTGTCCACATCCATGAACGGCAGGAACAGGGCGAGAATGCCAAACAGGTAGATGAAAGTCAGCAGCTTGAAGAAGATCCCCCATCGCCGGGCCCGACGCTGCTCCTGAACCCCGGCCAGCAAGGTCTTTTCAAGCAACTTCCAGCTCTTGTGCTCGACACGAGCCTCTTCGTTCTGCGCTTCACGCGCTTCGCGAGCGAGACGCTCCTCTTCGGTCTCGTTAACCGGCGCTTTCCACTCGTCAGCCATGCTCACCTACCTTGGAATTGGACTTGCCTGGAACCAGCCAGCCACTCGCGCAGCTGGGAAAAATGATCGATGCATACTTGCGGACCAAACTCGGCCAGTGCCTGAAGCGACATCGCACCGTAGCCCACCGCCACCGAATGCATGCCGGCATTGCTGGCCATTTGCAGGTCGAATGCCGAATCTCCGACCATCAGCGCCCGACCAGGTTCGACACCGCAATGCCCGAGGATTTCCTCAAGCATGAGCGGGTGAGGCTTGCCGCGGGTTTCGTCGGCGGCACGGGTAACGTCGAAGAACCGCTCCCAACCATTGGCCTTGAGCACCCGATCCAGGCCGCGGCGCGCCTTGCCGGTCGCTACTGCCAGGCGATAGCCCTCGGCACGGAAGGCATCCAGCGATTCGACCACACCGTCGAACAGCGGCGAAGGTTGTTGATCAAGGGCCATATAGATGTCGGCATAGTGCTGACGGAAGGTTTCGACCTGCTGCGGATCAAGGTGTGGATACAGTGTCGAGATGGCCTCCCCAAGCGCCAGGCCAATGATGCCCTTGACCGCACCCTCAGGGCTTGGCGCCTCGCCGGCACGCTCGGCAGCGGCATTCATCGCCTCGACGATGCGGCCGATGGAATCGGCCAGGGTGCCGTCCCAGTCGAAAATCAGCAGCTCATAGTCACGGCGCACTCAAACGCTCCACGGTCTTGGCCCAGACTTCGTCCACAGGCGCTTCGAGTTTCAGCTCGCCGCCATCTGGCAGCGGCACGGTCAGTGCGTAGGCATGCAGGAACAGGCGCTTGCCACCCAGTTCGCGGATCTCGCGGCTGAAATCCTCGTCGCCATACTTGCTGTCACCGGCGATCATGTGCCCGGCATGCAGGGTATGCACGCGAATCTGGTGGGTGCGACCGGTGATCGGGCGCGCCTCGACAATGGTGGCGAACTCGCCGAACCGACGCAGCACGCGGAACAGGGTCAACGCCTCCTTGCCCTCATCGTTGACTTCGACCATGCGTTCGCCGGAGCGCAGGTTGCTCTTGAGCAGCGGGGCGTTGACCTGCTTCTTCGAGGTTGGCCAGTGACCGCGCACCAGCGCCATGTAGCGCTTGTCCACGCCGTCACCGCGCAAGGCAGCATGCAAGTGGCGCAGCATGCTGCGCTTCTTGGCGATCATCAGCAGGCCAGAGGTGTCGCGGTCCAGGCGGTGCACCAGCTCCAGTTCCTTGGCGTCCGGGCGCAGCTGACGCAGCGCCTCGATCACGCCGAAGCTCAGGCCGCTGCCACCGTGCACGGCGATGCCGGCTGGCTTGTTCATCACGATCAGCGCCTTGTCTTCGAAGACGATGGCGGCTTCCAGGCGTTGCAGCAGCCCCTGGGCCACCGGCGCCGGCTCGTCACGCTCGGGCAAGCGGACGGGCGGCACGCGCACGATATCGCCGGCCTGGATCTTGTACTCGGGTTTGACCCGCCCCTTGTTGACGCGCACCTCACCCTTGCGCAGGATGCGGTAGACCAAGGTCTTGGGCACGCCCTTGAGCGCCGTGATAAGGAAATTGTCGATGCGTTGGCCGGCAAGTTCCGGCGCGACTTCGATCAGCTGGACGCCGGAAGTCGGGGGGGTATTGGTCGTCATGGAGGGGATCATAACAATTATTTATGGAATTGAAGCACTTAATCATCAATGCTATAGTCGCGAACGCCGCCAAAAGCGGCAGGCCAGTGAAACCAGGCCCTGGGCCGGTTACTGACCTACGCAGTTCTCCAGGACGCGAGGCCGTCCTACGGGGTTTTCGCCAGTTTACCGAATTGCCTGGAATCGCCACCAGCGCTGTGTAGAGAAGACCGAAAAAAAACGACAAGTGTGGTTATTCACCTGCTTCCCGATTCTTTTCGCTGCACCTCTGCCCGCCCCCGTCGCTTCCACGCAACGCAAGGCGAATGCTTCGGAAATACCTGCCTTGGACATGTAATGGCGTCAGCTTCCCGTTCGAAGCTGGCGAAAAATGCAACCCGTTGCGGATTCAGCGCGCGGCAGCACCCGAATTATCAGGGATACGTGCAGGGTGGAGATGCACAGCCCTCGGACCGTGTAGCACCGCGTCCGGCCACCGGCCCACTGAACGGCCGGCGAGCGGATAAGGTCCTGAACAGATGCCTCCGGGCGTCCACGGCTGACGGTTGATTCCTCCTCCTGACTGAGTGCACGAGGCCCGCTTGGTTGATTCGGATACCCATTCGAAGCCACCGGGGCCTGGTAGGCACCGCAGCAAACAGGACGCGTCGTCGCGACAACGGCAGGCTGGGCAACCGGCTGGTGCCGAACGTTGCTCGACACGGGGGTGGCCCGGCCACCCTTTGCGCACCTTGGCACCGACCATGAGAAGTCGTGTGTGCCGCACGCCGTTTCCGGCAGCCCGGAAACCGACGGTACAACATGAAAAGAATGCTGATTAACGCAACTCAACCTGAAGAGTTGCGTGTAGCCCTGGTGGACGGCCAACGTCTCTACGACCTGGACATCGAGTCCGGCGCGCGCGAGCAGAAAAAGGCCAACATCTACAAAGGCAAGATCACCCGGATCGAGCCCAGCCTCGAAGCCGCCTTCGTCGACTTCGGCTCCGAACGTCACGGCTTCCTGCCGCTGAAGGAAATCTCCCGCGAGTACTTCAAGAAGTCCCCTGAAGGCCGGGTCAACATCAAGGAAGTCCTGAGCGAAGGCCAGGAAGTCATCGTCCAGGTCGAGAAGGAAGAGCGCGGCAACAAAGGCGCCGCCCTGACCACCTTCATCAGCCTGGCTGGCCGCTACCTGGTGCTGATGCCCAACAACCCGCGTGCCGGTGGCATCTCGCGCCGTATCGAAGGCGAAGAGCGCAACGAACTGCGTGAAGCCCTGAACGGCCTGACCGTACCGGGCGACATGGGCCTGATCGTACGCACTGCCGGCCTTGGCCGTAGCAGCGAAGAAATGCAGTGGGACCTCGATTACCTGCTGCAACTGTGGACCGCCATCAAGGAAGCGTCCCAGGACCGTGCCGCGCCCTTCCTGATCTACCAGGAAAGCAACGTCATCATCCGCGCCATCCGCGACTACCTGCGCCAGGACATCGGCGAAGTGCTGATCGACAGCATCGATGCCCAGGAAGAAGCCCTGACGTTCATCCGCCAGGTGATGCCGCAGTACGCCAGCAAGGTCAAGCTTTACGAAGACAGCGTGCCGCTGTTCAACCGTTTCCAGATCGAAAGCCAGATCGAGACCGCCTTCCAGCGCGTCGTCGACCTGCCGTCCGGCGGCTCGATCGTGATCGACCCGACCGAAGCCCTGGTGTCCATCGACATCAACTCGGCGCGCGCCACCAAGGGCAGCGACATCGAAGAAACCGCCCTGCAGACCAACCTGGAAGCGGCCGAGGAAATCGCACGTCAGCTGCGCCTGCGTGACATCGGCGGCCTGATCGTCATCGACTTCATCGACATGACTCCGGCGAAGAACCAGCGCGCCGTGGAAGAGCGTGTGCGTGAATGCCTGGAAGCCGACCGTGCCCGCGTGCAGGTTGGCCGCATCTCGCGCTTCGGCCTGCTGGAAATGTCCCGTCAGCGCCTGCGCCCATCGCTCGGCGAAAGCAGCGGCATCGTCTGCCCACGCTGCTCCGGCACCGGCATCATCCGTGACGTCGAATCGCTGTCGCTGGCCATCCTGCGCCTGATCGAAGAAGAAGCCCTGAAAGACCGCACCGCCGAAGTACGCGCCCAGGTGCCGATCCCGGTCGCAGCCTTCCTGCTCAACGAGAAGCGCAACTCGATCACCAAGATCGAACTGCGCACCCGCGCCCGCATCATCATCCTGCCGAACGACCACCTGGAAACCCCGCACTTCGAAGTCCAGCGCCTGCGCGACGACAACCCGGAAGTGCTGAACAACCAGTCCAGCTACGAAATCGCCGCCTCCGAAGCCGAAGAAGCGCCGCAGCCGACCGCCACCCGCACCCTGGTTCGCCAGGAAGCTGCGGTCAAGACCGCCCCGGTCCGCGCCAACGCCCCGGTACCGAGCGCCGCCGAAGAGCAACCTCAAGCGGCCGCACCGGCAGCACGTGCGCCGAGCGCGCCTGAGCCAAGCCTGTTCAAGGGCCTGGTGAAGTCGCTGGTCAGCCTGTTCGCCGGCAAGCAAGAGCCTGCCGCCGCACCGGTCGTCGCTGCCGCTGAAAAGCCGGCCGCCGAGCGCAGCCAACGCAACGAAGAGCGCCGCAACGGTCGCCAGCAGAGCCGCAACCGCAACGGCCGTCGCGATGAAGAGCGCAAGCCGCGTGAAGAGCGCGCCGAGCGCGCCCCGCGTGAAGAGCGCCAACCGCGTGAAGAACGCGCACCTCGCGAAGAGCGCGCCCCACGTGAAGAACGCACACCTCGTGAAGAGCGCGCTCCGCGTGAAGAACGCGCCCCGCGCCCGCCACGCGAAGACCGCCGTGGCAACCGCGGCGAAGAACGCGTACGCGAACTGCGTGAGCCGCTGGACGCCGCACCGGCCGAACGCGAAGAGCGTCAGCCGCGTGAAGAACGGGTAGCCCGCGAGGAGCGTGCACCTCGTGAAGAGCGTGCCCCACGTGAAGAACGCGCACCTCGCGAGGAACGTGCCCCACGTGAAGAGCGCGCCCCTCGCGAAGAGCGTGCCCCACGTGAAGAACGCGCCCCTCGCGAAGAGCGTGCTCCGCGTGAAGAGCGCGCACCTCGTGAAGAGCGCCAGCCTCGCCCACCGCGCGAAGAGCGCCAGCCACGCCCGGCCGAACAAGCCGCCGAGCAGGCTGCCGAGCTCGCCGAGGAGCAACTGCCGAACGAAGAGCTGCTGCAGGATGAGCAGGAAGGCACCGATGATGAGCGTCCGCGTCGTCGCTCCCGTGGCCAGCGTCGCCGCAGCAACCGTCGTGAGCGTCAGCGCAATGCCAATGGCGAGCTGATCGAAGGCAACGAGGAAGAAGGCAGCGAAGAACAGCCGCAACAGCACCAGGCCACTGCGCTTGGCGCCGAGCTGGCTGCCGGCCTGGCCGTCACCGCCGCTGTCGCCAGCAGCCACATCAGCGCCAATGCAGAGGCTGAAGCCAACCAGCAGGCCGAACGCGCCAGCGCCGAAGCTGTGACCACTGAAAACAGCGAAGTCGCCCAGCCGACCGAGCAGGTTGAAGAGGTTGCCCAGGCCGAGCAAGCAGCCATCGCCCCAGTGGTCGAGCAGCCAGTCAGCGGCCCCGTCGCCGTGGTCGAAGCCAGCGTCGAGCCAGTGGTCGAGGTCGCACCACAGCCGGTAGCCGAAAAAGCTCCTGCCACAGCAGAGCCAGTGCTCGTTACCGAAGCACCGGTCGCAGTGCCTGCCGCTGAAAATGCACCCGCCGTTGAAGCGCCGGTTGCCGAAGCGGCGGTCGTCGAGGCCGGTGAAGCCGAGAAAGCCCAGGTCGCGGTCGAGCAAGCCCCTGTCGCCGAGCAGCCAGCGCCTGTCGCCGATGCCCAGCCTGAAGTGGCCGCAGAACCTGCGCCTGCAGTCGTCGAAGCCGCACCGGTAGTTGTCGAGCAGGCCCCTGCGGAACAAGCTCCGGCCGCTACCGTAATGCTGCCAAACGGCCGCGCCCCGAACGACCCACGTGAAGTGCGTCGCCGCAAGCGTGAGGCCGAGGCTGCTGCCAAAGCCGCCGAGGAAGCTGCCAAGGGCGTGCTGGAAACCGCCGATGAGCACAAGCCTCATCACGGTTGATAGCCAAGGCTGAATGAAAAAGCCCCGCCAGTGCGAACTGGCGGGGCTTTTTCTTGGCTATCTGTTTACCCACGAAGCGGGCAACAGCGGCAGATCGATCAGTACAGGTTGGGCTCCATCTCCAGCGCCACCCCGAACCGCTCCAGGATATCCGCCTGGATCCGCTGCGCCAGCGCATGCACCTGCGCACCACTCGCCTGGCCATGATTGACCAGCACCAGCGACTGCAACCGATGCACCCCGGCATCTCCCTCGCGATAACCTTTCCAGCCCGCTTGTTCGATCAGCCAGCCCGCTGCCAGCTTCACCTGGCCATCAGCCTGGGGATAAGCGACCACACCCGGATACTGGGCACGGATGCGCGCCACCTGCTCAGCCGACACGACCGGGTTTTTGAAGAAGCTCCCGGCATTACCCAGCTCGGCGGGATCCGGCAATTTCTCGCGACGAATGCTGCAAATCGCGTCACTGATCGCCTGCGCGGTCGGTTGTTCGACGCCCTGCTCCGCCAGCCGCTGGCGCACCGGGCCATAGTCCAGATGTGCCTGCAGCTCATGGCGCAGGGCAAAGCGTACACGCAGAATCAACCAACGCCCCGGGTTGCGCTTGAATACGCTGTCGCGGTAACCGAAAGCACAGGCCTCCAGGTTGAAATCGCGCAGTTCTCCGGTTTCACGGTCCAGCGCAGTCAGGCCGGCGAACACATCCTTGATCTCGACCCCATAGGCGCCGACATTCTGCATCGGCGCAGCCCCTACGGTGCCGGGGATCAGGCTGAGGTTTTCCAGGCCGCAGTAGCCTTGGGCCAGCGACCATTGCACGAACGGGTGCCAGGGTTCACCCGCTTGCGCTTCGACCACCACACGTTCGCCATCGTCGCTCATGACCCGCCGACCACGGCTGGCCATGTGCAACACCACTGCGTCGATATCGCGAGTCAGCAGCAGGTTGCTCCCACCCCCGATCACGTGCACCGCCAGCTTGCGCTGGCGCGCCTGAGCCAGCACCTCGCGCACGTCTTCATCGCTGTGCGCCTGGGTGAAATAACGGGCTTTCACATCGATGCCAAAGGTGTTGTAGGGCTTGAGCGAAACCTGTTCCTGCCAAACCGCTGTCATAACCGCCCCTTGATTTCCACGACCAGCTCGCGGCACGCAGCCTCGATCAGGTCGAGCACCTGCTCGAAGCCCTCAGCACCGCCATAGTAAGGGTCGGGCACCGCGTCCAGGGCCGCGCCATAGCGGCGCAGGAACAGGTCGAGTTCGCCAGCGGCGTCGTGTGGGCGCAGGGCGCGCAAGTGGCCAAGGTTGCTTTCATCCATGGCCAGGATCAGGTCGTACTCGGCGAAATGCGCCGGCTTGACCTGCTGGGCACGTTGCTGCGACAAATCATAACCACGCGCCAACGCAGCCTTGCAGGTGCGGCTGTCAGGTGCCTTGCCGACATGCCAGTCGCCGGTACCGGCAGACGCCACATGCACCTGCTCAGCCAGGCCGGCGGCCTGCAACTGATAACGCAGCACGCCTTCGGCGGTGGGCGATCGGCAGATGTTGCCGAGGCAGACGAACAGGATGCGCATCAGGCCTCCAGCAAGCGCCGTACGCGCTCCAGGTCTTCAGGGGTATCGACGCCCACGGCTGGCGCTTCGATAGCATCCTCGACGTGAATGCGCACGCCGTGCCACAGTGCACGCAACTGCTCCAGGGCCTCGGTCTGCTCGAGCCAGCACGGGCCCCAACTGACGAAATCCTGGAGGAAGCCGACGCGGTAGGCGTACATGCCGATATGGCGGCGATACGGCACGCCTTCCGGCAGCACGTTACGATCCTTGGCAAAGGCATCACGGGCCCAAGGCAGCGGCGCGCGGCTGAATGTCAGGGCCAGGCCGTTCTTGTCGCTGACCACCTTGACGGCATTGGGGTTGAATACCGTTTCTGGCTCATGGATCGGCTCGGCCAGGGTGGCGATACCCGCTTCCGGGTGGGCAGCCAGGTTGGCGGCCACCTGGTCGATGATCACTGGCGGGATCAGCGGCTCGTCACCCTGCACGTTGACCACGATGGCCTCAGCCGAAAGGCCCAGGTGCTCGGCCACTTCGGCCAGGCGGTCGGTGCCCGATTCATGGTCGGCGCGGGTCATCAGCACTTCGGCGCCGAAGGCCTGGCAGGCTTCTAAGATGCTCGCGTCATCGGTGGCGATGACCACACGGCTGGCGCCGCTCTTGCGCGCCTGCTCCCAGACGTGCTGGACCATCGGCTTGCCGGCGATCGCCAGCAATGGCTTGCCCGGCAGACGCGTGGAGCGCAGCCGGGCAGGAATTACCACGGTGAAATCCACGCTCATTTGTCCAGACGCTCGTCGTCGGTCAGGGTACGAGCTTCGCTTTCCAGCATCACCGGAATACCGTCGCGGATCGGGTAGGCCAGGCCTGCGCCCTTGCTGATCAGCTCGGTCTTGTCGGCGCTGAGCTTGAGCGGGCCCTTGGTGATCGGGCAGGCCAGGATATCGAGCAGTTTGGTGTCCATGGAAGCGTCCTTGAGGCCGGATGGCCAGAAATTGAAGTAGGGCTCAGGGCTTGCGCAGCAAGCGCTGCAGCTGGCTGTCGAACCACGCGCCGAAAGCTGGCGCAGGCTGTGCCTCGACAGCCAGGTACCACCAGTCATCGGCAGCGAAGGCCCGGCATTTCACCGCATCCTTCTCGGTCATGACCAGCGGCAGCGCCGGGCTGAACGCCAGGCTTTCGGCGCTGAACTGCGCGTGGTCGGCAAAGGGATGCGGCACCGGTTGCCAGTTTAGCCCCAGCAGGGTATTGAAGAAACGTTGCGGGTTGCCGATACCAGCAACCGCGTGCAGGCGCTGGCCTGCCGGGAAATGATCCAGCCCACGGCGCTCGCCGCTGCGCAGGTTCACCAGGGCGGACGGCTGCAGGCGCAAAGCGAAACCCTCGGCGCGGTCTTCACTGGCGCCGTTGAACAGCACGGCGTCGGCATCCTGCAGCCGCTCGGCAGGCTCGCGCAGCGGCCCGGCCGGCAGGCAACGGCGATTGCCAAGGCCACGGGCAGCATCGATCAGCACCAGTTCAAGGTCACGGGCCAGGCGGTAGTGCTGCATGCCATCGTCACACAGGATCAGGTCCAGTGGCTCGCTGGCCAGCAGCGCCTTTACCGCAGCAGATCGGTCAGGGTCGATCATCAGCGGCACATCCGTGCGCTGGACGATCAGCAAGGGTTCGTCGCCGGCCTGTGCGGCTGGCTGGCTGGCCTCCACACGCCATGGGTAGTGTGGCGGCTTGGCACCGTAACCACGGCTGACCACGCCAACCTTGAGGCCCTGGCGACGGCAATGCTCGATCAGCCAGAGAATCATCGGCGTCTTGCCGGTGCCCCCCACGGTGATGTTGCCTACCACGATGACCGGCACCGGTGCCCGGTAGCTGGCACTCTCACCACTGAGAAAACGCGCGCGCTTGCGCATCACCACGCGCCGGTACAGCGCTTCGAGCGGGCGCAGCAGCGCCAGGGCCGGATGCCCGGCGTACCAGGCGGCGAGCAAGCGGTCGGCGAGCGCCATCAAGGTGTCCCCTGGGCAGCCTCGACGGTGGTCATGCGCAGGTGGCTGAAACCGAGCTTGCCGGCGGCATCCATTGCGGTGACCACGGCCTGGTGCGGGGTCTTGCCATCGGCGCTGATGGCCAGCGGCAACTTGTTGTCACCCCCCGACTCGCGCTCGATGGCCTCGGTCAGGGTCGCCAGGTCGCTCTTGGGTAGCAGGTGATTGTTCACCGAATACACGCCATCGGCGCTGATGGTCACTTCAACCAGTTTGCCCTGGTCCGCTGGCGGCTGCTCGGCGCTCGCCGCCTCGGGCAGCTCGACACGCAACTGGGTCTCGCGGGTGAAGGTGGTGGTGACCACGAAGAACAGCAGCAGGACGAACACCACATCGATCAGCGATGCGAGGTTGATGTCGACGTTCTCCCGCTGGCGATTGCGCCGGAACTTCACACCTTGCCTCCGGCCACTTCCACTTCGCGGTCGCCCTGGATCACCTCCACCAGTTTGATCGCCTCCTGCTCCATGCCCACCACCAGCTCGTCGATGCGGCGCAGCAGGAAGCGATGGAAGAACACCGCCGGGATACCGACCATCAGGCCGGCTGCGGTGGTGACCAGGGCCTTGGAGATACCACCGGCCAGCACCGCGGCATTGGCGGTCATCTGCGAGCCCATGAAAGCGCTGAAAATGTCGATCATGCCCAGCACGGTGCCCAGTAGGCCGAGCAGCGGCGCCATGGCAGCGATGGTGCCGAGGGTACTGATGTAGCGCTCCAGTTCGTGGATGACGCGCGAGGCGGCTTCCTCGATGCACTCTTTCATGATTTCGCGGCCATGGCGCGAATTGGCCAGGCCCGCCGCGAGGATCTCGCCCAGCGGCGAATCAGCACGCAGGGCCTTGAGCTTGTCACTGGTGAGTTGCTTGTCCTTGATCCATATCCATACCTGGCCCAGCAGGTGCGGCGGGGTAACGCGGCTGGCGCGCAGGGTCCACAGGCGCTCGACGACGATAGCCATGGCGGCGATGGAACTCAGAATGATCGGCAGCATCATCCAACCACCGGACTTGACCAATTCCCACACAGTAAACGCCCCTCTGGAAAAAGGCCGCCACTCTAACACAGGAGCGCAAGGGGCTCATCTGCCGGAGGTCAGGGAAATGCTGCTGGGGCTCGCGAGTGTTCGCCATCACAGTTCGATGTCACAGGCGCTGAAGATCTCATGGCAGGCACCTATCAGCCCCAACCTCACCGCCCCCGCCAGAACCTTCTCTGCCAACGCACTCCCGCCACCTCCCCCTGCCCACCCAACACCACCCGCAAAGCCCCGTCCACCGCAGTGTCATGCACCACTACCCCATGCCGCCGATACCGCTCGACCACCTGCGCATGCGGATGCCCGAAGCTGTTGTTGCGCCCCCGCGAAATCAGCACCCCACGGGGTGCCGTGGCGCGGATGAAGGCCTCGCTGGAGGATGTACGGCTGCCATGGTGCGGCGCCTGCAGCCAATCGACAGCAGGCGTTTCGGTATCCGCCAGCCAAGCCCGCTCGGCGCCGGCCTCCATATCCCCCGCCAACAGCATCCGCTCGCCTTGTGCCTCGACCATCAGCACACAGGAGCGGTCGTTGCTGCTCTGCCCGTCCGACCAGCGCCAGAGAGAAAAGTCCACGCCGTCCCATGTCCATCGCTCGCCACGGGTGCAAGGTTGCAACTGAATGTCGGCCAGCGCTTCGCCACCAATGGCCCGCGTGACCGGCAAGCCTCGGTGGATGGCCGCAGCGCCACCGGCATGGTCGGCATGAGCATGACTGATCAACATCACATCCAACTGCCGCACACCCAGTTTATGCAAGGTCGGCAACACCACATGCTCGCCCAGGTCACTGTCACCCCGCGCAGGGCCTGCGTCGTAGAGCAGGCTGTGATGACGCGTGCGCAGCAGTACCGCCAAGCCTTGACCAACGTCCAGCTGCCAGACCTCGACCTGCCCATGCGGTACCGAATCCCGCGGCAGCCAAAGGGCCAGCAGCATGACCCCGCCAAGGCCGCGAAGCGGCACACCACGAGGCAGCAACAGCAGCAGAGCCCCGGCACACACCATTAACCAGGCCAATACCGGCAGTGCCGGCGGCATCCATACCGGCCGCCACTGCGCCATCAAGGCAAGCAGGCGAAACAGGAGATCCAGCGAGCCGCCCGCGACCCACAGCAAGCCCTCGCCGACACCTGCCAGTGGCAATAACAGCGTACCGAGCAATGCCAGCGGCAACACCGCCAGGCTGACCCAGGGCACCGCCAGCAGGTTGGCCACAGGCGCACTCAGGCTAACCGGCAAGCCTGTAGCCAACAGCACCGGCAAAAGACCGACAGCGATCACCCACTGAGCCCGCGCCCAGGCCTGCCAGGGTCGCCAACCGCCAATCCGTGCGGCAAAGCTGTAGATGAGGATCGCCACCGCTGCGAACGACAGCCAGAAGCCGGGTAACAACGCCGCCAGGGGTTCGACCAGCAATACCAGAATCAACGCCAGCAGCAGCGGGAACGTCGCCCCAAGCTGGCGGAAACGCAGGCGCCACAACAACACCACTGCCAGCATCAGGCAGGCTCGCTGCACCGGCACGCCGGCGCCGGCCAGCCAGCCGTAGGCCAGCGCCGCCGCCAGCGCCAGCCCGCACGCCCACGGCAACCATGGCCATCCCCGCGGCCAGAGACCCCAGCGCGCCAAGCCCGCAACCAAGGCATACAACAAACCCGCGACCAGCCCGATGTGTTGCCCGGATATCACCAGCAAGTGCACCGTGCCCGTAGCCTGCAACGTCTGCCACTGCTCGCGGGCCAAGCCCGCCCCGTCGCCGAGTACCAAGGCCACCAATGCCGCTTCCTGCCCTTGGGCATCAACCTTGAGCAAACGCTCGCGCAAAGCATCCCGCCACCCTGGAGCCACCGGGTGTAGCACCTGCCCCGCCTTTACCGTGCCGGTGGCGCCGATACGTCGCGCCAGCAGCTGGGCCTCACGATCCGGGCCATGAGGGTTCAGCAAGCCGACCGGGCGCTGCAAGGTGACCGCCAAGCGCCAATGCTCGCCAGCCCGTATGGCCGGCCCATCGAACCAGCTCAATTGCAGGCGCCGGGGCAGTTCGGCGCGGCGCGAGCTAGGCTGATCCAACTCGAAGCGCACGCCCTGCGCAGTTCGCGTCGGCAAGCCGACGACCCGGCCCTCCAGCCAAAGCGTGCGGCCATCCAGGCCCGCGGTCAGGCGATCATCCAGGGCCTGCTGGGCCGACCAGCAGGCCCAGCACAGCCCCAGCACGAAACAGCCCAGTGGCCATAACCGCGTGCACAGGCAAAAGATTGCGCCGAACAAAAGCAGCAAAAGCCATCCGACAGATGGCAAAACGGGAAGCAGGCCCAGGCACAGCAGCCCGAGCGCGAGCGCAAACATCCCTGTGCGCATGAAGTAGAGCTCCAGAAGCAACATCGCTTACAGAGGCATAGACGAAAAGCCGGCTTTGTCCGCTCAACAATTGTCACAAACTCTAAACGAGGCCGACCGGGAATCGAGGCATACTGCCCCAATCAACGCTCCGGGAGCCTACATGCCGCGCCGACTTTTCAAACGCTACATGCCGGACCCGACCAGTATTCGGGAACACAAGTCCTTACGCTTTTTCGGCAAGCTGCTGCATGACCCGAACCTCTGGCATCTCAACCGCCACTCGGTGGCGCGAGCCATGGGTGTGGGCCTGTTCGCCGCGTTGATCCCCATTCCCATGCAGATGCTGCTGGCCGCGGCACTGGCGATCCCGGTGCGCGGCAACCTGCCGATCGCCGTCAGCCTGGTCTGGCTGACCAACCCGCTGACCATGCCACCGGTGTTCTTCGTCACCTACATGACCGGCGCCTGGCTGATGCAGATTCCGCCACGCAGCCTGCCGGACGAACTGACCTTCGAATGGATCACCGACCAGCTGGCCACGCTGTGGCAACCATTCCTGCTGGGTTCGGTGGTGTGCGGGGTGGTGCTCGGCGTACTCGCCTACTTCGCCACCCTGCTGTACTGGCGCTGGTGGATTGGCCGGCAGTGGCGCCGGCGCAAGCAACGGCTGTCAGGCGCGCATGCCACGGCCGCTGACCAGCAGCCGCACGCAAAGCACATAGAGCACTGCGGTGGCCACCAGCATGAAGCTGATCGCCGTACCAATACTGATATCCGACACCCCTAGGATGCCGTAGCGGAACGAGTTGACCATGTGCAGCACCGGGTTGGCCAGCGACACGGTCTGCCAGAACGGCGGCAGCAGGTTGATCGAGTAGAACACCCCGCCCAGGTAGGTCAGCGGGGTCAGCACGAAGGTCGGGATGATCGAGATATCGTCGAAGTTGCGCGCGAATACCGCGTTGACGAAGCCCAGCAACGAAAAGATGGTCGCGGTCAGCAGCACCACGACAACCGTCACGCCCAGGTGGTGCACCTGCAGGTCGGTGAAGAACAGCGACAGGATGGTCACGATCACCCCGACCGCCAGCCCCCGCAGCACGCCGCCCAGCACATAGCCGACCAGGATGGTATGCGGCGACACCGGCGACACCATCAGCTCTTCGATCGAGCGCTGGAACTTGCTGCCGAAGAAGCTCGACACCACGTTGCCATACGAGTTGGTGATCACCGACATCATGATCAGCCCCGGCACGATGTACTGCATGTAGGTAAAGCCACCCATGTCACCGATCTGCCGGCCGATCAGGTTACCGAAAATGACGAAGTACAGGACCATGGTGATCGCCGGCGGCAGCAGGGTCTGCGGCCAGATACGCAGGAAGCGCCGCACTTCGCGGTAGACGATGGTCTGCAGGGCAACCCAGTTGGTGCGCAGTTCGACACTCATACGGCCACCTTCGACAGGTTTTTTTCCACCAGGGACACGAACAGCTCCTCGAGTCGGTTGGTCTTGTTGCGCAGGCTCTGCACTTCGATGTTCTGCAGCGCCAGCTGGCCGAACAGCGCGGTGATACCGCTGTCTTTTTCCACCTGCACTTCCAGGGTGTGCGGGCTCAGCAGCCGGCACGGGTAGCCCTGCAGCACGGGCGCCGTGGCCAGGTCCTGCTTGAGGTCGAGGACGAAGGTCTCGACATGCAGCTTGCCCAGCAGTTGGCGCATGCTGGTGTTCTCGACGATGGTGCCGTGGTCGATGATGCCTATGTTACGGCACAGCTGCTCGGCCTCTTCCAGGTAATGGGTGGTGAGGATGATGGTGATGCCCTTCTGGTTGAGCTCGGTCAGGAAGCTCCACATCGAACGGCGCAGCTCGATATCCACGCCAGCGGTAGGCTCGTCGAGGATCAGCAGGCGCGGTTCATGGATCAGCGCGCGGGCGATCATCAGGCGGCGCTTCATACCGCCAGACAGCGAGCGCGACGGCACATCGCGCTTGTCCCACAGGCCCAGCTGGGTCAGATACTGTTCGGCGCGCTCCTTGGCGATCTTGGCCGGGATACCGTAATAGCCCGCCTGGGTCACGACGATGTCGAAGCATTTCTCGAACTGGTTGAAGTTGAACTCCTGCGGCACCACGCCCAGGCAACGCTTGAGCGCCGAGGGCTCACGGTCCAGATCGTGGCCAAACACGTTCACCGTGCCACTGGTCTTGTTGACCAGGGTCGAGAGGATGCCGATGGTGGTGGACTTGCCGGCACCGTTGGGGCCGAGCAAGGCGAAGAAGTCGCCTTCGGCAACATCCAGATCGATGCCCTTGAGGGCCTGGAAGCCGTTGCCGTAGGTCTTGGTCAGCTGTCGGATGGACAGGGCGGAACTCATAGCGGGTCACTTACCGAAGAAAAAGGTGCAGGACACGCCAGGGCAGATCACTGGCGCAGTGAGTGCGGCCATGGTGCAAGGCCAGGCCGCACAAGTACAGTCACATGTATTGATAATGACTATCGAAGCAAGGTCAGGTCAGCGCAGTCATCACTGCAGCCTGGTAGGCCGGGCGGGCCTTGAGCCGCGCGTACCAGGCTTCAAGGTGACGCATGGCCGGGCGCTCGATGGGCATCTCGAACCAGGCATAGACGAAGCTACCCAGTGGGATGTCGCCCATGCCGATCTGGTCACCGGATAGATACGCCTGCTTGGCCAGCGTTTCATCGGCGATGGCCAGCAACTTAGCGCATTGCTTGTGCGCGGCATTGATCGCCACCCAGTCGCGCTGGTCTTCGGGGGTGCGCAGCAGGCCCCAGAACAGCGGTCGGAACGACCCGGCGAAGGACGAGGTGGTCCAGTCCATCCACTTGTCGGCCTGGGCGCGCTGGCGTGGATCTTCCAGGTACCAGCCCTGCTCTGCACCGTATTCGGCGCACAGATAGCGGACGATGGTATTGGACTCCCACAGGGTCAGGTCGCCGTCCTCCAGCATCGGTACCAGGCCGTTTGGGTTGCGGGCACGGTAGTGCGGCTCGTTGACCACGCCGAAGGCGCCGCCAGCGTCGATCGATTGGAAATCCAGCCCCAGTTCGTGGGCGATCCACAGCGCCTTGCGCACATTGCTCGAATTCTTGCGGCCCCAGATCTTCAGCATGGCAACGTCCTTATGAATGCGGAGGTGGGACAGTCTACTCCAGAGTTTTATCGCCTGTACCGGCCTCTTCGCGGGCTTGCCCGCGAAGAGGCCGGTACAGACAAACAAAACGCTGAAACTCTGACCGCCACACCCTGTCACTGTTCTGACCCTGCCGTTCACAGCGTTACGTCTAAGCTGACTGGGACGGCTCAAGCCCTTGGTTCCAAGGAGGACCGATTATGTTGCTGTTGTGGTTGGTGGTGCTGGTGATCGGCGCGGCATACCTCACGCACCGGCGCCTGGCGCCCTTGCAGATTCTTGGCAGCATCGCCGCGTACGTGCTGCTGATGGGCATTTTCAGCAGTGCCCCTGGCTGGCTGCTGGCTCTGTTCTGGATCGTGCTGGCGCTGAAGGCTGCCCTCGTGGCGCTGCCGCAATGGCGGCGCAAGGTGTTCAGCGGCCCGGTATTCAAGTGGTTCCAGCGCACCTTGCCGCCGATGTCGCAGACCGAGCGTGAAGCCATCGACGCCGGGACCGTGTGGTGGGACGGTGAACTGTTCAGCGGCCGCCCCGACTGGCGTACCCTGCTCGCTTATCCGGCGCCCACCCTCAGCGACGAAGAACAGGCCTTCATCGACGGGCCCACCGAAGCGCTCTGCGCCATGGTCAGCGATTGGCAGATCGGCCAGGACCTGGATCTGCCGCCCGAGGCCTGGGCGCACATCAAAGCGAATGGTTTTTTTGCCCTGATCATCCCCAAGGAGTATGGCGGCAAAGGCTTCAGCGCCTACGCCCACTCGCAGGTTGCCATGAAACTGGCCACCCGCAGCGGCGACCTTGCGTCCACGGTGATGGTGCCAAACTCCCTCGGCCCGGCAGAGTTGCTGTTGCATTACGGTACCGACGAGCAGCGCAATCACTATCTGCCACGCTTGGCCCGCGGCGACGAAATACCCTGTTTCGCCCTCACCGGCCCTCTGGCCGGCTCTGACGCCGGAGCCATGCCTGACACCGGCGTGATCTGCAAAGGCCAATGGCAGGGCGAGGAAGTCATCGGCCTGCGCCTGAACTGGGAAAAGCGCTACATCACCCTGGGCCCGGTCGCCACTTTGCTGGGCCTGGCGTTCAAGGCCTACGACCCGGACCATCTGCTGGGCGAGGAAGAAGAACTGGGTATCAGCCTGGCGCTGATCCCCACCGACACCCCCGGCGTGGACATCGGCAAGCGCCATCTGCCGCTGGGCGCCGCGTTCATGAATGGCCCCAACAGCGGCAAGGACGTGTTCGTGCCGCTGAGCTTCCTTATCGGCGGCCAGGCCATGCTCGGCAAGGGCTGGATGATGCTCATGAATTGCCTGTCGGTGGGCCGTTCGATCTCGCTGCCCGCCGTGGGCACCGGCGCGGCCAAGTACACCAGCCTGGTCACCGGCCAATACGCCAATATCCGCGAGCAGTTCAACGTGCCGCTGGCTGCCTTCGAGGGCATCCAGGAGTCGCTGGCACGCATCGGCGGCAACGCCTGGCTGATGGACAGCGCCCGCCTGCTCACCGCCAAGGCCGTGGACCTGGGCGAAAAACCCTCGGTGCTGTCGGCGATCCTCAAGTACCACCTCACCGAGCGCGGTCGCGAATGCATCCAGCACGCCATGGACGTGCATGGGGGCAAGGGCATCATCATGGGCCCGAACAACTACCTGGGGCGCAACTGGCAGGGCGCGCCGATCTTCATCACCGTCGAAGGGGCCAACATCCTCTCGCGCAACTTGATGATCTTCGGCCAGGGCGCTATCCGCTGCCACCCCTTCGTGCTCAGGGAAATGGCCCTGGCCGCCCGCGAAGACCGCGACCAGGCGCTGGTCGAGTTCGATGACCTGCTGATGAAGCACATCATGTTCGCCGCCGGCAATGCGGCCAGCACCTTGATCTACGGCCTGGGCCTGGGTCGCCTGGAGCAGGTGCCAGGCGATGCCCTGAGCCAAGGCTACTTCCGCGCCCTCAACCGCCAGGCGGCGGCGTTCGCGATGATGGCCGACCTGTCGATGATGCTGCTGGGCGGGGCACTGAAGCGCCGCGAGCGCCTCAGTGCCCGCCTCGGCGATGTTCTCAGCTACCTGTACCTCGCCAGCGCCGCCCTCAAGCGTTATCACGATCAGGGCTCGCCCGAATACCTGCAGCCGCTGTTGCGCTGGGCCATGGAAGAAAGCCTGGGCCAGGCGGAGCATGCGCTGGACCGCCTGCTCGACAACTTCCCCAACCGTTTTGTCGGCTGCGCACTGCGGGTGCTGGTATTCCCCTTCGGCCGTCGCCATACAGGGCCCAGTGATGAACTGGATGCCGAAGTGGCCGAGCTGATCGGTCGGCGCAAGGGCGACCCGGCGCTGGAAGCGCTGCTCGCCGGCTGTTACCGCCCGCAAGCAGAAAACGACCCGGTCGCCGCGCTGCAAAGGGCCAGCGACCAGCTCGACGACACGGCGCCGCTGCGCAAGGCACTTCACCAGGCCATCAAGGAAGGCAAAGTCCAGCCAACCCCCGGCCAATCCAGCATCGCCGCCGCCGTCGAGGCAGGCGTACTGCAACCTGGCGAAGGTCAGCGCCTGCTCGATGCCGAACAGGCGCGGCGCAAGGTGATCGATGTCGATGCCTTCGACAAGGCACAACTGCTCGCTGAACCCGGCACGGTGCGCTGACCCTTCGCGAGCATCGGGGGGGCGGCGTATACTCCGCACCCCGTTTCAGCCATACCGAGGACCCATTCCATGGCCAACCCCCACCTGGAATATCACCTGCAACTGCTCCAGCACCTGCGCACCATCCTGGTGGCGCTGGGCGAGGCAGAGCAGGTGCCGGAAGAAAGCCACGCCCTGTTCCTCGAACGCTTCGACGAACTGCTGACGCTGTTGCCACAGGACCCGCTGCAAAGCCAGTACCTGGGCCAGGACCTGATCTGCCAGGTGATACAGCGCTATCCGCAAATCGCCCACCTGGTGCCACGTGATCTGTTGTGGTTCTTTGCCGGCGATTGCCTGCACTTCATGCCGGAAGAGGAACTGGCGCTGTATCAGCAGCTGGAAGAGCGTCGCTTTGAAGCCGAACAGAACGGCGAGCCATTTGACTGGCTGACGGAGAAGCATCAACTCGCACTTGCCGGCGAACAACCTACCCGGCACTGAGTTCATCCCCTCGCGCCTCGTGCTCTGATGAGGCGCCCCTCCCGCCGTGCACCCTCCACCTTACAATCGATGTTGATCTTTCTTACGCAAACCAGCATTTGCGTTTTATTATCTTTCTGACAAAAAACATAACTTTCACCGATTGACACTTAAAACATCCCACAAGACTGCTTGAAAGCACCTACAACCAATTCAGATTTCATACCGCACCAACTCATACTAACGCTGCATTAAAAAAATATTAAATATCAATTTGAAACTCTATCGTTGCATTTAAAACTTCACAACCGCTAACATTTTTCTCGAGTTCAGGCACACGCCAAGTTCTCCATATACTTAGCGTGAGCCCCTCACCTCCATTAACTATTCAAAAGAGTTCATTAGTATGAAGAAGTCTCTTCTGGCACTTTCGCTCGGCCTGCTTTCGGCTACCGGCATGAGTTCGGCATTCGCCAATGGCACCATCAACTTTGAAGGCCGTATCACCCAGGACACCTGCCCCATCGATGTGCGCAACCCCAACGACGGCTCCTCGAGCAGCGTGGTGAAAATGGGCACTGTGCCAGCAGTAAAGTTCACGGCCACCGGCCAGGAATACGCAGGCAAAGGTTTCTCTCTGGTCATCCCCGATATCGCCGATTGCAAGGGAGCAACTAACGAAGCCAACGTGATGTTCAGCGGTGCCAGCAGCACCGGCGACTATTTCGACCTGAACCCAGGTAATGACAGTGCGAAAAACGTAGTGATCGCCGTGCGCGACGTTTCAAATGGCCTGGTCAAGCCGGGTGTACCTACGGCCGACACGCCACTGGCAGCAAGCGGCGAGACCATCATCCCGTTCATGGCCTATTACCGCTCCACCGCGAACAGTGTCGAAGCGGGCGTGGCCTCTGCTGACGTCAGCTTTACCGTAAACATCCTGTAACGGCAGCGACCGGCACAGCCACGGACGCTGTGCATCAGTTGTACAAACGTTATTCGCCAGGCGTGTAGCTGCGCCTGGTTCCACAGGTCCCCTCTCCATGCATGATTTGATTTCCGTGGCGCCCCGCGCCCGAGCGGCCGTGGCCGCCTGCCTGACCGGGTTGTGGCTGGCTATCAGCGCCAATACCAGCCAGGCAGCCCTGACCCTGAGTAACACCCGCATCGTTCACGAGAGTGACAAACGCAGCACCTCGATCGTGGTCCGCAACCCCAGCGCCCAGGCATTCGCTGTGCAAGCCTGGGTCAATACCGAAGCGGACGACAACACCAGCCCGGTTCCGCTACTGCCCTCACCCCAGTTGTTCAGCCTGGCCCCGGGCAACGAACAACTGCTTCAACTCAATGCACTGCCCAATGACCTGCCTGACGACCGCGAGAGCCTGTTCTACCTCAATGTGCAAGAGATCCCCCAGGCCGAACCCGATCAGGCCAATGCCCTGAGCATTGCCCTGCGAACCCGGCTGAAAGTGTTCTACCGGCCCCATTCGATCAAAGGCACGCCAGCCAGGCAGATCGACAAGTTGCAATTCACCCTGGGCACGGCAAATGGTGGGGTGCAGCTGCTGGTGAACAACCCGACGCCATTCCACATCACCTTCAGCCACCTCAAGGTCAGCGACAGCGAGCAGACCAGCATGCTGAAGAACCCGGCAATGGTGGCGCCATTGAGCACAATGGCCTACCCACTGGACATCCGCCCCCGCCCACCCATGAAGGTGACCTTCGGCATCATCAACGACTTCGGCGGCTACACCACACCGACTACCCGCCCCGTCACGCTCGAACCCTAGTCGACCGCCCACAGGCGAGGACTCTTCTCATGCTCCTGATTTCGCCCGACCGACGAGCGCCCGGCCGCTCGCCTCATGCCTCTGCGTGCCTGCTCACAGGGCTTTGCCTGTACGCCACGACCGTGGTAGGCCAGACACCACCGGACCTGCGTTTCAACCCTGGCTTTCTGCGCCAGGTCGGTGATCAGCGTACAGGGGACAGCACCGTGCTGCTGGAGAGCCTGGCAAGCGATCAGACTCTCGTGCCCGGACGCTACCGAGTCAGCCTGCTGATGAACCTCGACCACCTTGGCCAGCATGAACTGGACTTTGTCGCAGGCGCTGATGGGCAACTGCATCCCTGCCTGCCAGGGCCATTGTTGAATGACCTTGGGGTAAAGCTTGACGCGCTGGCCGACCCCGAGTTGCCCAATGCCACCTGTGTAGACCTGCCTGCGGTCATTCCCGGCGCGCTCATCAGCTTCGAAAGCCACGAGTTGCGGCTGTCCATTTCCGTACCCCAGATCGCCATGCGGCGGGAGGTCGCAGGCAGTGTCGACCCAGCCCGCTGGGACAGCGGCATCAACGCAGCTTTCGTCAACTACCAAGCCTCTGCCCAACACAACCGGGCACGCGAGGGTCGACGCACCACCAGCAGCGACGTGTATCTGAACGGCGGTATCAATCTTGGCGAATGGCGCCTGCGCAGCAGCAACACCTGGCGCAATGACGGCCACGACCAGAACCAGTGGACCCGCGGGCAGACCTACGCCCAGCGGGACCTGCCCGGCACACGGGCGAACCTGACCCTGGGCGAGACATTCCTTGACAGCGACGTGTTTCGTGGCATACCGGTCAGCGGCGTGCGCGTGGCCTCGGACATGAGCATGCTCCCCGATGTGCTGCGCAGCTATGCGCCGGTGATCCGCGGCGTTGCGCAAACCCGTGCCAAGGTGGAGATATGGCAAAACGGCTACCCCGTTTATTCCACCTATGTCAGCCCCGGGCCGTACGTCATCGATGACCTCAGCACGTCCGGCAGCGGCGAACTGGAAATCGTCGTGACCGAGGATGATGGCCAGGTCAAGCGATTCACCCAGCCCTACTCGAGCATCAGCGACTTGCTACGTGAAGGGGTATGGCGCTACAGCGCCACGCTGGGCCGTTACAACCCATCGAGCGATGTCGACAAACCGTGGCTGGCACAGGGCACCCTGGCAATCGGCATGGCCTGGAACAGCACCGTGTATGGCGGCATCATGGCCGGGGATTATTACCAGGCGAGCAGCCTGGGCGTGGGCCGGGACTTCGCCGAGTGGGGTGCACTTGCCTTCGACGTCACCCACGCCCGCAGCAATGTGGGGCCAACTGCAGGTGGGGAGGTACAAGGGCAAAGCTATGCCCTTAAATACGGCAAGGCGTTCTTCACCGGCACCTCGCTGCGCTTTGCCGGTTACCGCTACTCGACCATCGGTTACCGCGATTTCGACGAGGTTGTGAACCAGCGCAGCCACAGCCGTGCATTCACCGGCAGCCGACGTAGCCGCCTGGAAGGTTCGGCGTTCCAGCAGTTCGGCCAGCATCATTCTTTGAACCTGACCTGGTCGCAGCAAGATTACTGGCAGCGCAGCGGCAAACAGCGCCAGTATCAACTGGGCCTGAGTACCTACCAGGCCGGCATCAGCTGGACCCTCGCCGCTTCCCGCTCCCTGTCCGACCGCGGCCACAGCAGCCGGCAAGCGAGCCTGACAATGTCGATGCCGCTGGATCTGGGCGCATCCACCCACGCCTCCTACAGCCTGTTCAACAACCGCAACGGCTACAACCATCGCGCCTCGCTGAGCGGCAGCAGCGATGATTATCGCAACAGCTACACCGCCAGCATTGCCCAGGACGAGCAGCGCCGCAACGCAGCCGCGGTCTCGCTCAACCACTCGGGCACGCATGCCTCCGTTGGCTTGGGGGTGACCGAAGCCAGCGAGTACCGCAACCTGTCTGTCAACGCCAGCGGCGCATTGCTGCTACACGATGATGGATTGCTGGCCGGGCCGTATCTGGGCGATACCGCAGCGCTCGTGGAGGTCCCGGGCGTGGCGGGAGTCGGCGTGCATAACGGCCATGGTGCGCGCACCAACGCCAAAGGCTACGCCATGGTTGCGGGGCTGCAACCGTACCGGGTCAACCAGCTCACGCTGGATACCGACCATCTGGGCCCCGACGTCGAGTTGGAAAACGGTACCGCCCAGGTGGTGCCAAGGCGCGGCGCGGTGGTCAAGCAACGTTTTGCCGCTCGCCAGATCAACCGCCTGGTCCTGACCTTGAAGCACCTTGACGGCCAGCCCATACCCTTCGGCGCACAGGTCGTGGATGCTCAGGGAGGCAGGTTGGGGCTGGTCGGCCAGGCTGGCCAAGTCATGCTTGACCTGGCCGAGCCACAGGTCGTGACCGTGCGCTGGGGCGAACGAGAAGAGCAGCGATGCGGCCTGGACCTCGACCCACAGAACATCGAGCCCACCGATGGTTACCGCCTGCAGACCTTGACCTGCGCCTGAATGCGCCCACCTGGAAGCCTTGACATGAATGCCATCAAACCAGCACTGGCCACTTTATTGCTATTGGCCGCCGTCCATGGTCCGCAGGCACGGGCTTCGGATGACTTCCCCAATTTTTGCCTCTGGGACGGGCCAGCAGGCATGTTCAACTATGAAAGGAACATGAACACCATCTATGTTCCACGCGACGCCCTCCCCGGCCGGCATCTGCACAGTGACAGCGGCCGTCCTCAGCTGGTCACTCCTGGCCACACCAGCACGGTCGAGTGCCAGAACAATGGCACCGCCCACTACACGGCTACCTTCTCGACTCTGCAGCCGGTAGTCTATTTACCCAACATCGAAGGCCCTGTGCTGCACACCAATATTCCAGGGATCGGTGCACAGATCGAAATCGGGGCGCCATTCATAGGCCCGGGAGAGCAAAACTTCGTGCCCGATGGCCCCCCTCTGGTGCCGTTCACGGCCCACCATACCAGGCGCATGGGGCTCCTCAATTTCAGGTGGCGAGGCATGTACCACAGAGTAACCCTGATCAAGATCGGCGACATCGCACCGGGCGTGCACCGTCTTGATACGCCACTGTTCAACATCCACCTGAACCATCCCGACATCGGTCATGCGGGCATCTACTTTCTGAAAGGCCATGTGTTCAATACCCAATGCAGCCTTGCCAACAACGCGGTCAGCGCCAACCCGGTGCGGCTGAAAGAATGGGGGACTTCGCATTTCACCGCCGAGCACACCACCACATCGCCCGAGGCGTTTCAGATCAAGCTCAGTGCCTGCCAGACCGACCCGCAAAACAGCACGTTTGCCACCATCGAACTGCACGGTGCGAATGGCTCGCAACCGGTCGGCCCGGACAGGCCCGGGGTGTTCAGCCTGAGCGCCGACTCCGAGGCCGAAGGCGTGGGCATCCGCCTGATGCACGAGGGCAAGCCGGTGGAACTGGGCCGCGAAGTGGACCTGGTACCGATCAATGACGGCACCACGACGCTGAACTTCAGCGCGCAGTTTTACCAGACCGCCCCGCAGCATCAAGTGCGGGCCGGCCTGGCCAGGGGCGCTTTGAACTTCACCATTCGCTACCGCTGACCCACGGCAGTCATTGCGTGCTGGTGGTGCCCGCAAGTATGTCTTGCGGGTCGTAGCTGTAGCTCGCCTCGCCCTCCACAGTCTCGACCCGCTGCAGGCGGTTGAGTGCGTCGTACTCCAGCGTGCGCCCCGACTCGTCACGGATCATGTTGCCATTGGCGTCGTACAGCAACTCGATCGGCCCAGCCGGGTAGTCCTCATGGGTATTGGTGATTGAACTGAGCTGCGCTGGATCGGGGTTGTCGAAAAAGTACTCGGCCACGTTTCTGCCACCGGGGAACTGGGTGATCACCCGCGTGATGTTGTCCAGTTCATCGAACCTGAAGGTCTGCCGGGTAATTTGCTTGCCATGGGGATCGACCGGCGCCAGTGGGCTATCGGGGGTGCAAGTGTAGAGAATAAGGTGACCACGGCGATCGTAGTCGTACGCCTCATCCCGCAGCACCGCCTCACCTTCGCTGAGTACCCGCCGGGTCAGCCGGTCCTGGTCGTCGTAAAATTGTTCGAGGGCTTGGCTGGCGTCGGTGAACTCGAACGTGCGCAGCCTCTCGCGCTCGAACGCGTCATACTCAAGAAGGGTGCTCAATACCTGGCCGCTGTGCAGATCAGAGGTGGTGGTCTTGCAGTTGCGGCCAAACACGTCATATTCGAAATCAGCCTGCACTAGCACTTCCAGCTCCGGCTCTTCCGACAACGCCCGGTAGGCCGGGAGCTGGCCTGTGGGTAAACGACAGAGCTGGGTCTGGCAAAGGCGACCGGCAGTGTCGTATCTATACCTCTGAAGTTGCCCCTGCACATCTTCGTAACCCAGCATACGTTCGCGGTAACTGAAGGCATAGGTCATGCGATAGTCCACCTCGCCATCCCCCTCGCCGACGAAACGATGCTCCTCCTTGAGCTGGCCGTTGCTGAAGTAATCACGCGTCACGCGCATGCCCGGTACGTCACAGCTGACCAGGCGCGCATTCTTGGGATCATGCACATAGTTCGCCGGGACCCCTGCCAGTACGCGCTTGTAGGGTTCCTCGGTCAATGATGGCTGATACTCGTATTCAATGACCTGGCCGTCGGCAGCGATCATCCGCCAAGGTCGTTGCTGGCCTGGGCGATAGTCAAAACGCTGAACCCGCCCGCCCGTGTCGGCGCTGGTTCGGCGATCGAGGCCATCGAAGGTCTGCCTGCCGAGCACGGTATCGCCCACGGCGATGGTGATCGGCAGATCTTCACGACTGTGAGGGGCGTATTGCCGATGCACCACGTTGCCATCTGCCAGGGTATGCGCCAGCAGCCGGTCGAACACATCGTAGCGATACCGGTCGACCTGTGGATCCACGCCGAGCCCGACGGTCTCCCGGGTCAAGCGGCCCAGGCCATCATAAGCGTTGACCTGCCGGCTCATCGGTGTGTCTTCACCCGGAGCGAAGCGTTCGATACGGGTAGCTTTCTCGAACAGGTTGAGCCACGTTACGGTTCGGCCGGTGGTCGTGCCGTCGGTAGCCTCGCGCCAACTGATGGTGATGGGGCCTGCCGATTCAGCAGTGCCGATCGGGTCGGTTTCTTCATGCTGGGTAACGTTGTCCGGGCCCTTCACCGCGCACTGTTCGCCCCAGTCGTCATAGGTGAACTCACGGGTGAGCGCAAGATCTGCGGCGCCCAGCCAGTCCAGTTCGGTTTCTGATACCAGCTGGCCCAGCGCATCGAATCTGGCACTGTAGATAGGCCGGGATTCGCCTTTGGAGCCTTCGGTATCGATGTCCTGGCGCTCCTCGCTGATCACTCGGTTCAGGCCATCGAGCCAAGTAGTGGTCATGACCTGCTTGACATCGTACTGCCATTGCCCGGCCTGATCCCCATTCTCGGCACTCAGGCGGTACTCGTACCGCCGCGAGGCCTCGTGAGCCAAGCCGGGGGCAACCGTCTCGACCGTCACCCTGCGCAAGGCGTCATATTCATAGCGTATCTGGATATCGTCGGCGCCCGTCACGTCGCTGTTGTCAGTGGTCAGCAGAGGCTCACCGGTCAGCAGCGAATGTTCAAGCCGGACCGTTCGAGCCTGGCCATCGTAGCCAATGATCTTTTGCGTGGTCACCAGCACCGGTTCGGCAGCATAGGTCGCGAGCGCATCGCCATACTGGTAATCGGTGGTGGTGGTGTAGGTGGCCTGCGTATCTTCGCTGTCATAGCTCACCTGGCGCTGGCTGACCCGGCCGTAAGTGAACGTTTCGGCACTGTCGCCATAGTATTGCGTAAACACAGTTTCAAGCGCTTGCTCGGGGGTGGAACCCGCAAGGTCATACAGCGTTTCATACTCAACAACGTGCGCCGGAGCAGCCTCGCTACCAGGCAGCGCTTCAAGCGTGCGATATCGGTAGCGCTTGCACAATTGCGGGGCCTGGCCGTCGCCACCCGCAGCTGGATAGGTGGTCGTCTGTTTCAGATGACGGACGAAGCCCGCAGGGTCGGCCGGGTGCCCATCCTCTTCCCCTGCGCCATACCATTCGCTGACCTCCTGTACCCTTGTGGGCAGGGTGCGACTGATCAGGTTGCCGTGGTTGTCGTAGGCGCTGAGAGTGGTTTCAGTGCGCGTGACACGACCCGGCTGCGACCAGCTGCGATTCTGCTGATAGGCCAACTGGAAAGTCGGAGACTGCTCAGCGAAAGGTTTACCGTCGGCAATATCGTAGAAGCTTGTCGATTCCTGGCTGTGCTGGTTCTGGATCGTCGTTTCACGGGTCATCAGGTGCAAGCGGTTGAAGCGACGCTCGATGGTGCGGACCCGCTCTTTGTCCACCAGCAGATGATCATTTGACCCGTACTCGTAGGGCTGCAGGTAGTTGTAGAGGTTATCCAGGGCGGAACTGTCGTCCCACGGAATCGTAGTACCGCCACCGATGAAATTATGGTTGTCATTGTTGTAGTTGTAATCGTACTCGTGCTCCAGTGTCGCCTGCCCGAAGCCGGGATGGATAAGGTGGCGGGTAACGCGCGGCAAGGGCGTTCGGAGGCTGGCCGGCGGGAACTGATGCCCGGCATCGTCATATTTCAGTTCTTCGAGCGCACCGGTGGGTTTACCAATTTCGGTAATGCACAAGAAACCGAGCTTGAAGCCATAGGTGAAGCGCCAGCTGCCACCATCGGTCCCTGGCAACACGATACGATCGACACGGCCATCGCCACCGAGGTTGAGCTGATAGGTGGCCAGGGGCTGGTCGCCCGGGCCTTTGTAAGGGTGCTCGCGCAGGAATAGTCGGCTGCCCTCCCGAAGTACGCTGAACAACACCTCGTTTCTGTCATCAGTGACGTTTTCCAGCACTGGATAGCGGCTGTCGAAGCGGCTGTAGGTGAAGTACAGGCGGCGGCCCAGGGGGCTTCTGAGCTCGCTGGTCATCAGCACCTGATGTTCGGCGCTACCCTGCTCGCTGAGTATCTCGACCAGCCCCGAACGATGCTCCACGCGCAGGCCATCGCCTTCGGCGTAGACGTAGAAACCCGCCAGTTTCTGTTCGAGCAAGCCCATGGGGCTGCTGCCGCGGTCGGTAATCTTGTAGGTTTCGCCACTTGCCAGCGACAACACCTGGTTGTGTGGCGTGTACTGCGACAGCTGCAGGTTCCAGCCCAGGCCGTAACCGGAGTCTTCACGGTTGAGCGGGCTGTAGAACAGGCTGGGTTCGAACTCTGGCCCCTGCAAGGCATTGCCGCTGATGGCCGGTAACTTGAGGGTGACATTGTACTGGCCGGTGCGCGGGTCGACACCACCGTCGATGAAACTCATAAAGTTGAAAGCGTTCGAGTGCACGGCATGCTGGGTCGTCATAAACGATACTCCCACAAGTTTGCGATTCTCAAGCCAAAACAGAAGAATGGACTACTGACAGCACTTCAATAGCGCATATAACGGACGCAACCTATACCCCAATTATCGCCCGCTATCTTTTCCGAGGCCAACAACCTCAACCCGTCCACGTTGATCGGTTTATTCAGCGGATCCGCATCCTGAAGCGTTTTGAATTCCATCCACTCCGTCGTGACATCGTGCTGGACCGTCTGTACGATGAGCAATACGCGGTTTACGTCAATATTATGACCCATGCCACAACCAGCCAGATACCAGAACTGCAGCACGGCACCTGCGCTCAGGTTATTCAACTTGAACGCATAATAAGGGGCTGATGAGCAGCCGCTCAGCTCGTTGATATTTCGCCGGTCACTGTATTTCTCTGGTAGTTCAAGCGAGCAACGATCACCAGTGGGTTGGCCATTCGTGATATGCTCGGCAAACTCAATAGACCCTTGTCCATATCCCAGTGACGGCCAGAGGGCCAGACTGAAAGCCCCGGCCAATAGCGTGCGTGTTAATAAAAATCGGGAGCCCATGTAGGTTTCCTCATTGCAATTGATGCTGAGACATCCCTCATGGGCGCATGAAACGCACACAACTGATGCCCGTGTCTTTTCCCACTCTGTCTTTAGCCAGTAACATGACTCCCGCCACAGGAGACCCCGGCTCTCCCACGGTAGCCAGTTCAAGCTCCGAGAATGCGATCCACTTCGTCGTTAGATTATTACTGGTCGTTTTTACGATTAACGTAATGTCATTGGAGTATGGTAATAAAGGGCTCATACCACAACCAAACCGATCCCAGAACTCTACCACTGCCGCTGAGTTCACATTGTCGAATCGAAAATAATGATAATTAGGCTCGTCACACCTCCCCGTACCCTGAATATTTTCCGCCGCGCTATATTTATCTGGCAGTGAAATCGAACAGCTACTTCCGCCTGGGGTGTCTCCATTGAGACTCTCAGCAAACTGGATAGCACCTTGCCCATGTCCCAGCGCAGGCCAGAGAGCCAGACCGAGGGCGGTCGCCATCAATGTGCGCGTTAATGAAAAGCGTGTGTTCATGTCTGTACCCTCAGTGCGGGCGATCCAATAAAAGCGTCAGGCGACCGGCCGGCCTGGCCGCATCGGGTTTAACGCTGATGTGCTCCAACTTGTCACGGTGGTGGGGGAACGCCTCGTTCAGGTAGCTGAACCTTCGATAATGCACATTTCCTTTGACGTCCCGCAGTTCGAACACAAGCGGCTTGGAAACAAGTGCTCGAGTTTCGTTGGTGGCGGGAATGAACGGCATGTCGTCCACGCGGACGTTGACCACGACCAGCGAGCCTGTTTCGTAGTGCCTGTTGTCCACCGCCAAATCCTCGTCACCCCATTTCTGCCACGAGGACAAACCCTGCATCTTCTTGTCGAACTGCACATAGTCGGGGTACCCGTGCATCCGGTCATGGAAGATCACGCCGGTGTAGCTGAACATCAATTCGGCGATGTACTCGCTTTCCCAACGGATCATCGACACGTTTGCAAGTGTCAGCGGGTCTATCTTGTTCCCGTTCATGGACACGATGTGGCAACTGACGAAGTCGGCATGCTGATAGCGCAACTTCCAATAATCTACGGTCCGCAGATGGAAATCGAAATCGTCGTCTTCGGGGTCGCGCGGCCCTCGGCTGCCACCTGCCACGCGGATACGCTCGAGCGAGTAGTCCTCGGTGCGCTGCGGCAGTTGTGGCAACGTCGTTACCACGATCGTACTGTTAGGGTCAGTCGTGTCATTGGAGGACTTTGCTTCGTTGTCGTCCCGCGTGATGCGGGCGAAGAAGGTTCCCGAACGGCCCACCTCCAGCTTGCTGTGCAGGTACAGATTGGTGGTCCACTGCCGATCGTTCAAAGGCTGGACCGGCGTTGCGGGCCGCGGGTTGGCATTTGCCAGGTCGAAACGGTTTGTGGTCAAGCGCACCGCCCAAGGCAGGGTCTGCTGCGCGCCTATGCCCTCTTCGTTTTCATCCAGAAAATCGACCAGCTCAGGCGTGCTGCCAAGGTACAGGGTAAGGCTGGCGCGCTCCTGCACGCTCAGCGGGTATTCCTTGCCATCATTGATCGCCGTTTCGATGAACACTTCGAGCGCCAGTTGCTGGTAGCCGTTGTTATACAAACCGCCCCTGCGTTCATTGTCCGCCCCACCGCTCACCTTGATGGTGAAGGTGTTGAGATCCTTCCAGGTGGCCTCTTCGTTTCGTTCGCTCTGCTTGATCAGGCTATGGCCAGTGGCATAGACCACGGCGTTGTGCAGCACTTCGCACAGGGCAATACTGCTCTGCGTATCAGCCTGTGTGCCTGCGGTGAACAAGCCGTAGTCATCGACCCGCCCGTTACCGGACAAACTGCGCCAGCGGCGGCGCAAGCCAGGCAAGAACCTGGCGTCATCACTCAGCTGGGTCGTGCCCCCTGGTTGCAGGTTCGACACATAGGCTGGCTCCACACTCAGCAACTGCTGGGCATTGACCATCAACACCGTCGAAAACCCCTGCGCCTGGCCCAGGGCGCGGACTTGCTGGGCAACCACAGGCCGGGCAGGCCCATGGGGGGTGGGCACGAAAACGGCGCGGTGACCATCCAGTTCCGCCAGCTCTCCATGCACCGGCTCAAGGAGCTCCCACTCGATGTCAGCCCCATCGTCCCATGCACCCAGGGTTATCTGCTGCTGTGGCCCCGCCTCATAAGTGGCGGCCTGCGGCCACAGGGCCATCGCATCGAACGTCACCAATGCCCGGGTCGACGCCACAAAAGGCTGGTCAGGTGTGCCGCTGTCGACCTCTGCGGTAATCACCACGACCACTCCGTCACGCCCGACGGCCTCGCGGTCGGGCGCTTTGTACAAGCCATCGCCGACAAACTCCCCATGCCCCTGGGCGCTATGGGTCGAAAGGCATACTCGCCGCCAGCGGCTGGCCTTCACCACCCCGCCTTGGCCGTCGTGCAGGACGAACTGCTGGGTGCCACCGGCCTGCAGCACCACACCGGCAGGTTCGACCCGATAGGTTGTACGCAACGGATCGATATTGCCAAATACCGCGAGGTCATGGGGGGTGTGCCGCTCGTTCTCGATAAAGCTGTGGGTGTCGGGGAACAGCAAGCTGCTGAGCACCTCGAGATGACCTTCGCGGACCTGATCGAGCAAGCGCTGAGCCAGCACCAGCGTGGCTGAATAGTCACCATCGGGAATCAGGTAAGGGAAACCTGCATCAGGCGCAGCGCCGTCCTGGTTGTCATCCAGTACCCGGATGAATACCAGCACCGCACCGTCGCCGTAGTTTTCGCTCCCGGCACGCGGGCACCGGGGGCCGCCTGGGTCCGCAGGATGAAACGGCTGGGCGAAAGCGGGTCGTAGCCATCGAACTCGACGCCGCCCAGTTCGTATGCGCTGACCGTTGATGGCAAGCCGTGAAACCACTGTTGCATTGCCTCGGCCAAAGCCTGGTTGAGCAAGAGCTGGTCGTCGAACAGGTTGCAGCTGATATTGGCACCGTGGGTGAGGTCGAGGCTGACCCTGCCGCGCCGGTCCACTTCACCTATCACCTGTTCGAGCTCGATGTCCATTTCCAGGCGATAGCCCATCGCTTCGGTAACGCTGAATGTGCAGAGCAACGCCTGGCTGGCGTCATCGAACAGTGTACATGTGCCAGCGATGATATTGAGGGTCAGCAGGGCCCTGGAATTCTCCAGGTCGGCGTTGACGAACGACAGCCTGGGCGTGCCGAAAGAGAGGCCGGACACTGCCAGGCGACGGGGCATGCCCGCGTCGCTGTGCACGGTCTGGGAAAAGGGTGGCAAGAACCGCAGGGTGTCCAGCCGCTCGTTGTACTGTTGCTCAAGCAGGTGGTTCAGACGCCCCCGGCTATAGGCAGCGACTGCTCCCCAACCAAGGGTTATGGTGCCCCGCCTCATAGTTTGCAGCAGTTGTTCCTTGGAATTGGCCATGGCTTATCCTCGCTCGGCTGGTTGCGCGGGACTGTCCGCGCCCGGCATTGACGCTGTGCGCGGCAAGCCTTCGATCAATGGCAGAATCAGGTGCCCATGGAATGTGGCGATGCCTGGCAATTCATAGGCCGCAGTAACCAGCAAAAAGTGCGCAGCGCTGGCCGGGTCGGGCACATACACTGCGTTGCGCAGTTCACCGGGCCCCAACTGCAGCACCCACTGCACATCGGGGAGGCCCGGCCCGTTTTGCAAATGTGCCGAGAATTGAAGGTTGCCGTTGGGTAGCGTCTCGTAGCTCACGCTGAGCATTGGCACTTCCTGGAGGACCAGGATGTGCGCTGAGCTGGGGTCGGCATCGGAAGACGGATCGCGCACCTGCACTTCGTCAATCACGAAGGGCACACCTGCAACCTTCTGGCCCGCGGTGTAGCGCTGGCCAGCACCGTCTGGCGCCGGGGTCAAGCTGCCACTGCCGGGCCCGGGGTTGGCCACGGACCAGTTCAGTGCTGCGCCGCCAAGTGAACCTGCGGTGAAATCCACCTGGTCTTCGAAATAGCACACGCGAATCAGCGGATTTACCGTAATCCGCTGCCGCAATACCGTGGCCAGCGCGGTGGCCTGGACCGCGCCGCCGCTACCCTGGGCGATCACCAGCACGCGTACACCATCAGCCGGCATGGCATTTCGCGGAGGTGCCCGATATCGGCCGGTGCCTGGGTCGATGGTGCCCGGTGAGCCTTTGCTGCCCGGCGCGAGCGCAACACGCCAGCTGACGGGCTGGGTGTATGCCGGGTCGACCTCGAATTGATGCTCATCCCCTGGCGCCAGCAGCACATGAGGCTCAGTGATACGCAAGGCGGCTATCCCCTGAAGCTGACCGAACAGCGCCACGCCATGCGGCATCTGTGCCTCACCGGCGGCAAACTGGCTATGCCGCGACCAGCGCACGGCGGCCTGCACCTGCTCGGGGATTCGCGCGGTGAGACGCTGCGCCAGGCGCTCGAGCACTGCCTGTTTGAGTGTCAGGGCAAAGAATTGGCGCATCTGACCCAGGGTCGCTTCCGGCAGGTTGCGTGGGAGCCCCGATACGGATGTCACTTCCGGTGACTCGGCCAGCGGCCACACTACCTGCCCGAGCAGCACTGCGTCGTCTGCCTCATCCGGTTCGGGCTTGAACAGGTCGAAGCGTTGCTGCAGGTGGAAGTCGAACGTGACCTCCAACTGGGGTTGCCAATACTGCTCTCCATGAGCCTTGTAGCGGAACGCCAAGGTGCAGCTTCCCAGCCAGCTCAGTTCGGCCCGGTCGGCCAGCAGCTCGACACGCAGACCGCCGCTGCCCGAAGCGGCCGGCATACTGAATTGGTCGGACTGGAAACTGAAATCCCGGGTATCAAGGCGCGCACCCTGGCTGACCAGGTGGCCGGCGGTCGCCCGCATGCCGGTGCGCAACTGCGCAGCCTCGTCGTAGCGGAACTGCCCGCCATCGAGCATCTGTTCCACCGCTACGGCGAACGCGGCACGGTGCAGCAGACGGCGCGTCAACAACAGCGTCAGTGGGTTTTCCAGCCCCTGCTCGGGCGTCAGCAGAAAAGGAAAGGCCGAGTCGGCGGTCGGGTAGCCTCCCTCCAGCGGCCCGTGCTGCAACGCACCGAAAAACACCACCGCCAAGCTGCCATCCGCCTTGCTTTGGTGAGTGCGCAAGCCAAGGCTGCGCGGGCGCAGGTAGGCATTGCCAGTGTCATCGACGAACTCGACGAGGTTCTGGATGCGATGCTCCGGCGGCAGATCTTGCTGAAACGCCTTGAAGAATTCGGCGCCGGCTTCACGCTCCGGCGCAGACCGCCCAAGGCTGAGCTGCACGTGATGGGCATCGGCCAGGTCAATGCTGAGCTGCCCATCACTGCCAGCTACCGGTAGCGTCTGACTCAGCCATAACGGGTCGAGCAGATCATGAGCGCTAAGCGCAAGGATGCCCTCGAGCGGGGTGCCCGACAGGATATCGACACCGCCGCTGACCGGCGTACGCTGCTCAAGCTGGGCGATTTCATAAGAGGGGCGGCTCAGCGCCAGCTCAGGAGCGCCAAGTCGATAACCGTAAAGGTTATGGGTGGGGCCGTTGGGTACGGGAATGGTCGCGTCGATACCGACGACGCCCCCGTTTGCCGCGACCTGCTGAACGTGGGCAGCCAGCAGCAGCCGGTCGAGATGCGCTGGCGCCATTGCAGCGATGAAATCCCAATCCCCATGTTCGGGACGATCTTTCATCCAGGCCAGCAGCAATGGCAATGAATTTTCGGACATGGCGTTCTCCTCGTTGGTCGTCAGGGGTGCAGTTGCATGCGCGAGCTGTCAGCCCTGGCCCGTTTCGATTGCACGCACATCCGCGCACACCACCTGCATCTCGCCCTGGAAGTTGTGAAGCGGCAGCGGCACGATGATGAAATCGGAAAACTGCATGAACCCCAAGTCGTAGATGCCTTCGATCACTGCCACACGCCCCACCCCAGCCGGGTCGACGCGGTACACTCCGGTCAGTTTATCGACCGTCCCCGGCCCAACGGCTTTCGTCCAGGTGACGTTATCCGGCGGCTGATTACCCTGAATTTCAAGGTGCATGCGCAATTCGCCGCGGTGCAGGTCGACCTGATCGACCACGATGTTTGCGCTGTGGGCCATGCGTGTGATCACCCACATGCTCTGGGTGATGGTGGTGTCAGCCACTTCGACCTGTTCGATGATGAAGGCCTTGCCTGGGATGGCTGGGCCGGCATGGTAGGTGTTGCTGGTGCCGCTGGTGGACGCCAGACGGCCGTGTGGGGCATTGCCGATGATGCGCCACTGCAAGCTGCGCGCTTCCAGAACACCTGCATGCAGGGCAGCGGTTTCGCCCAGCCCGATCACTTCGATCAGAGGGCTCAGGCTCACAGGCTGCGCAACCACGGTGACCAGCGCCGAGCTGGTAATGCGGGTGACCTCGTCGGTGGCGCAGACGCGCACCCGCAGCCAGTCGCCGTCTATCACTGAAGGGGGCGTATAACGCCCGAAAAGGATTTCCCCAGGGAATGCGTTCGGTTGCTCGGCGCTTTCCACACTCCAATTCAGCTTTGTATCGTCCAGCCCACTGGTGAACTGCCGGGCAGCTGAGCCCGCAGTCACGATCAACTCGAGGGGCTCGAGCTCGAATGCAGTAAGGCGGGGGTCCACCTTGCCAAACATGCCGATGTCCCGCGGCGCGTACAGTTCGCCGTCCGTTATGGCATTGTTGAAGCTAAGGCGCACCGTTTCGTGCACCAGCTCTTCAGTCAGCAGGTCGGTGGGGATGTCCTTGGCCAGACGCTGTCGGATTGCCTTCTGTTGCTTATCCCCCATCCCGAGAACCGAAACATGAACAAAGAAGACGTACCATAATGCCAAAAACAACATTACCCACGGACCGGGGTCATCGGACCCTGCGTTGAGCAGAGGCTCTTTCTCTGGTGGCTCCACTTCGGGGCTCAGATCGACAATCTCAAGCGATTGCAGCTGCAACTCGGCATCATTTCCGACGGCGATTTCATAAACGGCAGTCACCAACCATTCCAAGGGTCTATCGAGATCGGTGTAATCATCTTCGTCCCCAGGTTTGAATACCCCGTGAGTGTCTTCGAGCTTTTTCAGCTCCACCATGGCAACCGACTTGATTCGCCACTCAAGCTCGACACGATTGCCTTTGAAGACACACCTGAAATTGTCCTTCAATGGGGAAGGCTGGATGTGGACCTGGTAGGTAAGTTCAAGGACTACTTCTCGTCCACCCGCTACCAAGCCTGTGCGTCCAGTCACATGCTCTGTTCCGAACTCCGTGACCCAATGCCCAGCCACTGCCGTGATGCCTTCGAGGACCTTCCCTTCGCTGTAGTGAAGTTCGAACTCCGCCCCTCTCAACAGCCCCCGAAACTGGCGCAATAATTCCGCAGCAACGATCCGTTGGCTATTGAGCAACACGGTGGCCGAGTAATCCCCGCCGTCGGGTATCAGGTAGTTGAAATCCGAGCCGCTGGTGGGCACCGAGCCTTCGTAACTGCCCTGCATCCGGATGAACCCCAGCACCGCCCCATCGCCTTGTTCGCCTGCACCTTTAGCCGGATGTGCCTGAGTACGCAGACGAAAGCTCTGCGGGGTGAGCAAGGGCTCAAGGCCAGGCGCGATCTGCCCGGCTATCCACACCCGGCGGTTTTCCTCGAGCACTAGAAAAAGCTTACGGAAATAATCACCCGCAATGGCCCGGCCCGGCCCCTCCTCGACGAAGGTGAGCTCGAAGTCGTCACTGTCACTCAGGTCGAACTTGATCTCTCCTTTGTCCGCGACTTCGCCAGGGACTTCGCCCAGGCGCAAGGCAAGTTTCAGTTCCGGCCCTGCCAATGGGCCGATGTAATCCAGCCGCTGGACCAGCCACCGGCCGGCCTGCTTCTTCAGGTTCACCTGCTGACCGCCAACCACCGACATGGCCAGGCGGGCCTTGGAATCGTTCAGGTCGGCGTTTTCAAAGGAAAGCCGTGGGCGGTCGAAACGGAAATCGTGAAGAAAAATCTTGTTGTCCAGGATCGGGATTTCTTCATTGAACGGTTCGAGGTAGGCATTGGTGTTGAACCTGCGAATGTATTCCTGGGCCAGCAATCTGTTGTAGCGGGTGCGTTCCAGCGAAACAATCATGTCCCACTCGAACAAGCGGCTTTTGACGCGCATCCAGTCCAGCAAGTCAGTCAGCGAATTGTTGTTCATCGTCTGGTTCTCGATTGGCAGGTTCATGGCACGAGCCGCGCCGAAACGGTGCGGAAGGTCTTGTAGCTCAGGCCGTCGTCAAAGCTGACCTCTACGCTCAACAGCACCTCGTGATTCACCTGTAGCCCCTCCAGGAAGGTTCGCGGCAGCACTGCCTTGACTTTCTCTGCGTAGTACTCGTCCTCGCTGACCGGAACGTCATCGCGCAACCAGGTCGAATCAGGTTTACCGGGCTGGTTCAAGCCTCTTGCCCGGATACGCACCCGTTGCCCCGCAGCCATGAACGACCAGGCATCGAGCGCGCACGGGCTGCCTTCGGGCGGCACATCTTTCAGGACGATCTGGCCGTTGCTGATGCCTTCACAGTGCAGCTGCGGCCAACTGCTCTGCGGGTAGTCCTCCACATACAGCTCGAACGGCGGGGAATACTGGGTGGCCTCATTTGTCGGCGTCGCGCTGTAGTACACCTTCACGCGCTCGGCATGGCCCATGTTCGCCGGCACCGCTTCAAGCGGGATGTGGTAGCTGGACGGATCACCGGGGACGTGGTCCTTGACGATGGCTGAGCCAGTGCTGCTCACGCCTTCCCAGTGCACCGTTACCTGGGCACCCGCCGTTTCCGCATCAGCCGGTATGCGGACCTTCGCACCGAAGCGCACATCGCGCGGATGGACCGTGCCGCGGTAAGGTTCCTCTCCCGACTCTTGGCGCGCATCGTCGATCAGGGGCCAGGGGAGGTACAGCGGCTTGCGCAACATCAATTCGAGTGGCGCCGAGCGCCTGGCCATGCCACGCCGGGCGATGTGGTAATGGAACACGAACGAGTGACCGTAACGGCCGTCACTGAGCCATTGCGGTTCCAGCAGGACCTCAGCACGCAGGCCGTCGACATTGCTGATGTCCGTGCGCAGGCTACGTAGCGAAAGGTCTGGCCCCGAGGCATGGAGGATGATCTCGTCCTCAGGCTGGACTTCATCGTCCACGGTCACGACCAGGGGGATACCCTGCGGGTAGTCCACAGGGTTCAGGTAACCGCTGCCGTCATGCCCCGGGATGCGCGGTGCGTCCAGCAGCGGCAGGCCAGAGCTGTTCAAGACAATGGCAAAACGCTGGACGGGGGAGCGGGTCGAAGGAGTGCCTTGAACCGTCACTTCATAGTGAAGATCGGCATAGTCCCCGTCATACAGGTCCCATACCTGCTCACGGGGCAATCTGATCCGCAACGGCTTGCCCACCTCTTCGAGGGTGACCTCGTGGCGTGACGTGTAGGGCATCTCAGGGGTGTCGAACATGTATGCCTGCCAGGTCATCACCAGCTCATCACGGGCTGCCATCGCCTGGTAGGGAGGGATCATGACCGTAAGGTCGTCGTCAAGCTGGTCGACATTCAGCAGTTCAAGGTCATGTGACTCGGCAATTTGCGCAACACCCAGCCCCCCTCCTCTTCGACGCGGGTTGTCGACGGAGAAAAACAGCCGTGCCGATTCGGCATCCGGCTCCATCCGGTCACCCGGGGCATAGGAATAGAACACATAACCACCGGCCACCGCCTCAATTGCCCTGACAGGAATTTCAACGAGCCCCCCCAGCGCTGGGTCGACTTCAATGGGGCTTTCGACACCGACCACATCCTGCACCTCGCCGTTAGGCCCACACCCTCGCCAGTTGATGTAGACAGGATCTCCTGACTGCATGCCGGGGTTCACCCAGGTTTTCAGAGCGGTGCCTTCGATTGTCCCAATGGCAAGGTTTTCGTCCTCAAGCAGCGGAACGTGCGGTTGTGGCGAATCGGTCATCTTGCATGCCTCCCATGCCCTGACGGGCGTTGCGGGTGGTTCGGTGGGCAAGTTATAGCGACCGGCCAGAGACGGCGAAACTGGCAGAAATGCTAGGTGACAGTGCTTCGCGTGGCTCCTATCGTCGGCGCAATCGAGCAACGACACACTCGTGCGAAGGTGAGCCATGACCCTCAACACCAACCTGCACTCCAATGCGCTGAACTTCACGAGCTACACCACCGGCGGGGTGGATCCACGCACCGGGCAGTACACGGTGGCGATCGAGTTGCCCGAGCTGGGCGGCAACGATCGGCAAGGCCCCGAGTTCCAGCCAAAGCTGTTTTTCAACCCGCTCAACGATGGCGATTCGGGATATGGCTGGGGTTGGAACCTGCAGATTTCGCAATACACGCCGCACAACCAGATGCTGTCACTGAGCACGGGAGAATCGCTGAAGATCACCGACCGCAGCAGCCGGCCCATGAAGCTTCGGGAGCAGCAACTGGCCAGCTTCCATGTGTATCCCGAAGACGACGACGGCCTGCGCGTCGTGCATCACTCAGGTGTGGTCGAAATTCTCAAGGAACAGGGCACTTCGCAACATCAGGTGTACCTGACCACAAGGCTGCTCTCCCCGCTCGGGCACAGTCTCACGTTCCAGTACCAACGCTTCGACAGCCGTCACCCGGTGCTGCACACCATCACCGACGGCACAGGCAGGATGCTGCTGCGACTGACCCGTCATGACCAGCGCGTGGAACTCGAAGAGCATCCCCACCAAGGGCCGGACGGTGCCCCCCTGGCGCGCTACTCGATGATCCTGGCCAACAGCGACCGACGGGTGGCGCGTATCGAGTTGCCGACGGACGAACTGGCCAGTTGGCGATTCGAATATGCCACGGTGTTGGGCAAACTGTGCGTCACTCAGGTTGACACCCCGACCGGTGCCCGCGAGTACCTCAACTATCATGACGGCGGCCATCAATTCCCTCAGGGCAGCGGCCTCATGCCATTGCCGCGAGTCACCGGCCACCGCATCGACGCGCGGTTCGGCCAGCCGGCCTTGGCTATGACGTACGAATACCCGGGCATCCATAATTTCCTCGGTGGTGGCACGCAGGGCGGGTGGGACGATTCCGGGCTGGACAATCTGTACAGACACCTCGGCCCCTACGAGTACGGTTCGAATGAAATCCTCAAGGTCGACGACGTCGAAGTTCGCCGTATCGAAAGACGTTTTGATCGTTTTCATTTGCCAGTGCGTGAAAGCTCGATCGAGAACGGGCATGAAAACACGCTGCTCAGCGCGTACGACGTCGACTACGAAAAACATTTCATCGAGCAGCAGCCGTGGTTTCAGTTGCAAACCAGCCAAGAGCGTCGCTGGACGCTGCCTGGCCACCTACCCCCTTCACGCAGCGAACTCGAACGCAGCACTTACGACACCTACGGCAACCTGCTCACGCGCACCGGGGCCAACGGCGTCACCCTGAGCAACGTCTGGCACCCCGCTGACGAAGAAGGCTTTGTCCGACACCTGGCGCAACAGACAACCGTACCTGCAGCCGATAGCGACAGCGCAGCTGCGGTGATCTGCGAACGTTATGAATACCTCCACCTGCCTGCGCTGAAAGACAGTGGCCTGCCAGGCTGGAAGGTACGGCGCAGCGAAACCGTGGTCGACATGAACGATGGCGAGCGGCTGTTGCGCAGCATCGAGCACCATTACACGCTGGCTGCGCACGACGCCTCCATGCACGGGCGCCCCTCCCGCAAGATCCAGCTCAGCAACCACCTGCAGACCGTCACCGATTTCTATTACAGCTCGCCCGCCGACGCCGCTGGCGGCCAGTCGCTGTTGCAAGTGCAGACGACGGTCATTGGCTTCGATGGCGCCGAGCAATCGAGCCTGGAACAGCGTTCGCTGTTCACCGGCGAGCTGGTCTTCCGCCAGGACCGCAATGGCGTGCAGACCCGCTACGAACATGATGCGTTGCGCCGCCTGGTGTGCGAAACCGAAGCCCCCGGGACCGACAAGGAAGCCAGCCAGCACTACGAGTACGTGCTGTGCGCCGCGTATGGGGAGCAGGCCAGCCAACAGCTGACCAACACTCGCGGCGTGCACATACGCAGCCTGCTCGACAGCTTTGGCCGAGTGGTCAGCGAACTGCGGGACCACGCCTTGCCGAACAACCCGTCCGCATTCGTCGAAACCCTCGCCGTACGCTATGACCGGGCCGGCAGGGTCACCGAAGAAACCCGTTACGACCAACTGGACAATGAGCGGCCCCTGACCCTGACCCAGACTTACCTGTATGACGACTGGGGGGAGCGCTACTGCCTCATTGCCCCGGATGGCGTGCAATGGCATGAACGCACAGACCCGTTGGGCGACCGTTCACACAGCGGCCGCATCGTCCATCGTCATCGCCAGGCCGGCAGTGCCGTGGTCGGGCGGACACAAACCTGGCTCGATGCCTTCGACAAACCCCTGAAACAGATGCGCCTGGATGACCAGGAAAGGGTAGTGGCCGAACGCACGTGGCGCTATGACGGCCTGGGCCGCTGCATACTGGAGAAAGACGAACGCGGCCACGAACAGCACTTCACCTACGATGCCTGGGGCCGGGTGCTGGAAATGCGGTTGCCGGACAATTCCCGGGTACAGCGCCGCTACGCAGGTCATAGCGATGGCGACCTGCCGATCAGCGTGCAGGTGCTTCCCGGCAACGAAACCGAGCGCAAGAGCTACCTCGGCGCCCAGGCATTCGATGGCACCGACCGGCTCAAGGTAGCGGGCAGTGGCCCGCGCCTGGAACGGTACGAGTACCGCACCGGCGAAACCCGTGCCCGGCGCAGAGTGGTGGCCGACGGGCAGGCGATCGACTATGAGTACGACTTGGCCCACAGCCGCTACCCGCTCAGCAGTACGGCGCCTGATGACCAGGCCACCTTCGCCTACCACCCGGTCAGCGCCCATGTCACCCAGTGCGAGAACGACCAGGGCACGCTTCGCTATCGGTACGACACCGACGACCGCTTGCAGCACGAGCAACTGGAGCGCCCGGACGGTACCCTCTGGAGCACCGAGCACAGCTATTCGTTGCTCGGGCTGCCGTTGACCAGCACCGACCAGGATGGCATGGCCACCGTGCGTGACTACGACGAGCATGGCCGCATCCGCACCCTGGCCCAGGGCCCACTGTCGGTCCAGATCAGCTACGACACGCTTGGCCGCACCGATCTGCTTGTCAGCTGTAACACCGGTACCGCCAACAAAGTGGAATGCCACATCGAGTATGACGACCAGGACCGTGAGTGGCGGCGTACCTGGGGTCCACCCGGGCAGGCGGCGCGCACCCAGGTGCTGACCTGGGGACTGGACGGCCTGCTGGATGAGCGCAACCTGCAGCAAGGCCAGGTCGAGCTGCTCAAGGAAACGTTCAACTACAACCCGCGTGGCCAACTGTTACGTCACCAATGCAGCGGGTTGACCCCGCCGAAGGACAGCCAGGGCCGCGCCTACAGATTGCAGACGTTCATCTACGATGCCTACGACAACGTCAAGGAAAGCACCACCACGTTCCTTGCCTCGGGCAGGGAGCGGGCCCAGTACCGTTACCGTAGCGACGATCCCTGCCAGTTGCACAGCGTCACTTACACCCCTGCACGTACCACCCAGCCGCATTTTCGGTATGACCGCAACGGCAACCTCATCGAGGATCAGAATGGCCGGGCGCTGAGCTATGACAGCCAGAACCGCTTGCGATCGGTGGACGGCAATGCCTATCACTACGATGGTCATAACCAGCTGCAGGGGTACTCCGCCGCAGGTGAACCGGACACCCTGCTGTTCTACCAGGGCAACAGACTGAGCCTGGCGGTAAGCGGTGCAACCCGCACCTATCACCTGCATCTGGGCGACCAGCCGTTTGCCCAGCAGGAGGCGAACAACCCTGGCCAGGCGCTGCTGCTGCAGACCACCGCGAGCCACAGCGTGATTGCCGAGCGCCAGGCCGGCGTGCAGCGCGATGTAGTCTACAGCGCCTATGGCTGGCCCCACGCCGAAGCACCTTTGCAGGCCGCTGCGGGCTACAACGGTGAAGTGTTCGATGCCAGCAGCGGCTGCTACCTGCTGGGCAGAGGCTACCGCGCCTACAGCCCTGAGCTGATGCGCTTCCACAGCCCGGATGCGCTGAGCCCGTTTGGCGACGGCGGGCTCAACTACTACGGCTACTGCCATGGCAACCCGATCACCTTCCAGGACCCAACCGGCCATGTCAGTTCGCGGCCGCGCCGTAGCGATGAAGACCTTGTCTATCAGCCCGACTTCGAACAACCCAAGGAAAAACACCCCTGGCTGAAATGGCTGTTCGTCGGAATCGCGATCGTTGCGACGATCGCCGCCGTCGTGACCGCCGGCAAGGCCGCAGTCGCCGCCGTGGTCGCATGGAAGGCGGTAGGGCTGCTGGCAGCCGGGAAGGCCCTCACTGCGGTTGCCTATACGGTCGGTGCGGGGGCCGCCATCACGGCCACGGGCTTCCAGATCGACCACGCGATCACCGGGAACGAGACGTCGGGGGAAATGGCGGTCTGGTTTAGCCTGGCCAGCATGGCCCTGGTGGTTGGGCCGAGCTTGGTAAATGCGGCGAGCAAAATGTGGCACAGCTTGGCCAATAACAAATGGCGGGGGTTCTACTCGCTCGTAGCTAAAACGAAAACCGATGTCAACGTCGACGAGGCGGTACGTCTAGTGAGTTATGACAGAGTGGGTTCCTTGCGAGACCCGGCTGCACTTCAGCCCAAACCATCGGCTCAGGGACCCTTCACCTCGATATGGAACCGTCCCCCCCCAAGAACCTCAGGAACGCGATCATCTATTGAGGCCAGGCATTCAACTGGCACGACAGGTCGGCGAAGCCAACCGAGATGATCAGGTAGGGCCTGAACACCTATCAACACACTGATTCAAAACGAGGACACACCAATGAGTCATGCAAAATCAGTATCCCAGAAACGCCTCGCTGCCAGCCAGGCCAGCCGTGCCTACCATCGTTTCCTCAGGTCCCGCTTGGAATCAGTGGCCTTGGAGAGAGCCCCCACGGTGTTCGGCCTCGTCGATCCCAGCGGCGGCGACGGCACTCTGTGGCGGTCAGCCGTGGACACCAACTTGAAAGTCCAAATAAGTGAGTGGGATTTCCTTCCCGAAGACGATGATGAGCAAACGGCCTATCTGCAGCTTTCCAACAATGGCCCGGAGGATCGTTTCTTCCGAGACGTGGGCGATGAGATGCTGGTAACAGAGAGCACGACTTTCCCCCTGGAGATGGAGGTGCCTGTCGCTGACCTTAGCGAAGGCCGTCTCTGGCTGCGATACAGGCTATACCCCATCATCGGGGAGGTCGCCTATTCCGAAATCGTGCCGCTGATCTGCGACCGCACAGCGCCTCACAACCTGCGCAGTGACATGGATAAACTTGATGGCCTGGAGATCACCGCCCCATACATCGATGACGATTACCTCGACAGTAATCCTCAAGGCATCAAGGCAACAATCCCGGATTATGCCGGCCATGCCGATGGCGATACCTACCAGGTCTTCTACTTTGACCACCCGCCCGAAGAGCATGACGATTACAGCGACCCGGCGCATCAAGGGCCTGTGATAACGGGTGCTCAGGAGGCATTGATCCCCGCCGATGTCGTGAGAAAGGCCAGCGATGGCAAGTACTACCTGGTGTACTACCTGTTCGACAAGGCCGGCAACAAGAGCCGCGTCTCGCTGAACACTTCCGTTAATGTCGCCCTCGGCGCCTTGCCTGACAACCTGAAAGACCCTGAGGTGCTCTCCAAATTGCCTGGGGAGGTGTACCTGCAGGACGCCATCGACGGCGTCAAGGTGCAAATTCGTGCCTACGACAATTATCGCCAGGATGACTACATCGCCATCACTTGGGGCCAGACCCCGCTGCCGCAGGAGCCCGTTGGCGGCAAGTCATTCCCGATCGACATCCGGGTGCCCAGCACCACCTTGCAGCACGAATATGGCGATGCCACAGGCCAGCTCGCGACCCCCGTCAGCTACCGCATCATGCGCGGTGAGGTGCCGTCCGAAATCCGGCAAGTTCAAGTGCAGGTCGATTTCAGCGTGTTCCCCACCAACCCTGTTACCGACCCTTGGCCTAACCCAATCAACCCCAAACTCACCGCGCCCACTGTCAAAGGCAAGAACTCCCAAACGGATAACGTGCTCGACCCGACGGACTTCACGTTGGCGGCAGATCTCTCGCTGGATCTGTTTGACGACGCCTTCGACGGGAACGTCCTCGACTTCTACTGGGATGGTGTACTCGCCGTCGAAGGGCGCGTAGTTGATCGTCCAAGAGACAACGTCGGCATTACCGTTCCAATTCCATGGGAGAAGATCGAAGCAGGCGGAAACAAAATGGTGCCTGTGCATTACACCGTTCGCGAATTCGATTCCGCCAAAAATGAGCAGTCTTCGCCAGCACAAACTGTCGACGTCACGGCGATCGTCCAGAAGTTGCCGTTGCCATCGTTCCTGCATATGACAGGTGGCTGGATAAACTGCAATTCGCTACGCGAAAACCCGGACGAGTTGACCGACGACATGAAACTTCGGGTAGACATACCGGACATGTCCGCCTATCTGAAGGTAGGAGACATCATTACCTTGTTTTGGGAACCCTACATAGGCTCATCAGAGTCCAACGGTGAATCCCCTGTTCCGGGCGCCGAGAAGAAGGATTCCGTAGTTCTGGACGAAACCACGCTTCTGGGCTTTATCTGGGAGATCGATGATTACGACACTAATCTGCTGCCAACATACACTTCAAACCTGCCCTCAGGCCGAAGCCGAGCCCGTGTGCGCTATGCAAAATCCGATGAAAGCATCACCTCGGACTGGGCCGTGGAGAAGCTCAGCCTTTTAGATGGCACCAGCTCCTGCCAGCTGCTCACGCCCTGATGTGCAAGCCTCGTTATAAGTCCAGACAGGCTTGTAACGAGGCGCCACCTACGGAAAAAGCGCTGTATTAAGTAGGAATTTTCCGACATTAAAGTCAGATTCATGAACTTTAGAATTCGCCCCAACACATTCGAGAGCCTGAAAAAGGATGCAGCGCCCTCTTAATTCCTACATTAACCAGGGGTGATTCCATGACCACCAACACTGTTTTCAAACCCAAGTTGATAGCACTAATGGTGCACGCGGCGCTGGTTTGCCCGTTGCTGTGGAGCCCTGCCGTAGCGGCCCAGCAGATTGTCGACAAGGACCGTGAACTCAATGCCGGCCACCCCTTGGACAGCTACCGGGTGATTGGCCCGGCCACGCTCACGGCCAATAACGCTGACATCCTCTACATCGATGTTACCGCGGGCGGCAACGTCGTGCTCAACGACAGTCGTATCGTCCCGGGCAGCAGCAGCTCGAACGGGTTGCTGCTCGACGCAGGCACCGCACTGTTGCAACGCACCCTGATCGAAGCCCGCAGCACCGGGCTGGGCGGCTCCAAGGGCTCCCATGCAACCGCCGTAGACAGCGTCATTCGCGCAGGTAGCACAGGGGCTTTGCTCAACCAGAGCCGCCTTGACCTGATCGGCAGCGAGGTGCACGGGACCAACGCCAATGGCTACGGGGCCAAGCTGTTCGACGCCACGCTGGTCGCCCGCGACAGCCTGATCAGCGGCGGGCGCAACGGCATACAGATTCGTGACGGCTCCGGCGTGGCGGATGGCAGCTCGACTGTCATGCTGGAGAACAGCCATGTGCAGGGCCTGGACGGCGCCGCCATCGCCGTCGGCCGGGGTGCTGGCAACCCTGCATCGGCGCAGATCGACATCCTCAACCGATCCACCCTCACCGGCAGCAACGGGGTGCTGGTGGAGGTGGCCGCCGATGCCAACGCGGCCGTGCGTGTGAATGACAGCCATCTGCTCGGCGACATCGTGGTCGCCGAAGGGGGTAATGCCGCCGTTACATTGGAAAATGCGGCGACGCTGACCGGCCGCCTGGAGAACGTCGCAGAACTGGCGATCAACAGCGGCGCCGCATGGACCATGGTCGGGGACGGCCAGGTCGGCCACCTGGCCATGAACGGCGGCACCGTGCAGTTTGGTGGCCCGGGCGAATATGTCAGCTTGAGCCTGGGCAGCCTCGAGGGCAATGGCACCTTTGCCATGGCCGTCGACTTTGCCAACGGCCAGGCCGATTTCCTCGACATCGTCGGCAACGCCAGCGGCGAGCACACACTGCGCGTGACCAGCAGCGGCCATGAACTGGCCGGCGACCAGGATGTGCACATGGTGCACAGCGGCAGCGGCGATGCCCACTTCAGCCTCGACGGCGGCCCGGTGGACGTGGGTGCATACGCCTACGACCTGGTTCGCAAGGGCCCTGGCAACGACTGGTACCTGGACTTCAGCAAACGCGTGATCAGCCCAGGCACCCAGTCGGTGATGGCCCTGGCCAATGCCACCCCGACCATCTGGTACGGCGAACAGACCACCCTGCGTGGCCGCCTCGGCGAAGTGCGCCGCAACGGCGCCCAGGCCGGCAGCTGGGTGCGTACTTATGGCAACCGCTACAACGTGAGCAACTCGGCGGGCGCCGCCTACCAGCAGCAGCAACAAGGGATTTCGTTCGGCACCGACACGGCCCTGCCGATCGGCGACGGCAACTGGTTGGTCGGGGTCACCGCAGGCTACAGCAAGTCCGACCTGAACCTGGTGCGCGGCAGTTCGGCCACGGTGGACAGCTACCACATCGGCGCCTACACCACCTGGGCCGACCCGATTACCGGCTATTACTTCGATGGCGTGGTGCGGCTGAACCGCTTCGACAACAACGCAGAAGTGCGCCTGAGCGATGGTGGCAAGGCCAAGGGCGACTACCAGAACCTCGGCGTCGGCACCTCGCTGGAGTTCGGCCGGCACATCGCCTGGTCGAACGGGTACTTCGTCGAGCCGTATGCCCAGGTTGCCGGGCTGGTCGTGGAGGGCAAGGATTACACGCTGGACAACGGCATGCGCGCCGAAGGTGGCCGCACTCATTCACTGCAAGCCAAGGCGGGCACCACGGTCGGACGTACCTTCGGCACAGCCGACGGCGGCATGATCCAACCCTACTTGCGGGTGGCCGCAGTGCACGAATTTGCCGACGGCAACCAGGTCAAGGTCAACGGCATCACGTTCAGCAACAACCTCTCGGGCACGCGCGGCGAGGCCGGCATAGGGGTCGCCGCAGCCTGGGCTGACAAATGGAGTGGCCACGCCGAATTCGACTACAGCAATGGCAGCAAGCTCGAGCAACCCTGGGGTGTGAACCTGGGGGTCCGCTACACCTGGTGACCTGCGACAGGGAAGGCCTGCATGGCCTTCCCTCGGCTGCGTGGGCCAGGCATCGATCGTCCTATGGAGAACACGCGATGGCTACCACGAACACTGACGAAAGATCATCACTCCGGCTGTTCGGCGGCCACGCCTGCGCTGCCGAACCGGCTGCTACCTACCTTGCACCTGTTGTCCCGGAACTACTCGATGAGTTCCCGGGGTCACCCACCAACCTGCTGCCGTTCGAGGCCACGACCAGGCCTCTGCAGGTCGAAGTGGCGAAATGGCTGGGCGACCCCACGATCGAGGATCCGGAGTACCTCCGGATCTACTGGAACGGGGTATGCATCATCGAACGAGAATTCACCGAAGAGGTGCAGGACCATGAGCTGACACTCTGGGTACCGGTGGAACATCTGAATCACGGCCATCATCGGCTGCACTACGAGGTAACCCTGTACAACAAGATCACCGGGCCGTCCGAAGTGCTGCCGCTGGTGATAGACGTCATGCCGCCGGAGCTACCCGAAGACAACGCGCTGATCTTCCCCAGAGCAGTGCTCGAGGAAGGCGTCACGGATCGCTACCTGCATGAAAACGATAATCAGGTGCTGGCCGGAGTGCCTCCCTATCTTGGACAGGAAGCCGGCGACACCCTCAGCTGGTACTGGAGCGACAAGTCCAATGGCCGGGAACTGGTCGACAGCCGGGTGCTACAGGATTCGGACCTGGGCCAGCCGATGATCCTCCCTTTCCCCGCTGACGTCATACGCCAGTTTCCCAACGGCTGGTGCTACGCCCGCTACGAGGTGCAGGACCGCGCCGGCACGGCAGTCCAGTATGCCCTGCCTGTCGGCATCAGCAATGTCGCCACACCGGCTGAACGAAAACTGCTGCCACCGCGCATCCTGCAGGCCGACGGTGCAACGCACACCAGTACCCTGGTGCCGCGCAACGCTGTGGCCCACGCGACCCTCACAATCCCCGACGAAGTGGTGGTCGAGGATGGCGAGACAATCACGGTATTTTGGGGAGAACCTGGTGCACCCGGGTCCTACACGACGGCCGTACCCATCGAACCGGGGGTGCACGCCTACCGTATACCTCCCGAGTACGTTGCCCATGGCTTACGGAAAACCTTGCCGCTTACCTACACACTGCTGGACTACAAGGGCGAGCTTCTCGATTCTCAAACCCACCGCCTGCGAATAACTGGCCTCAGCGGGCTGCCCATCATTCATTGCGACGACATCAAGGGCAGCATCCTGCAACTGGACACCATGGGCGACAGCGCCGCGTTTACCCTGGCTGCCTGGCAATTCATGGCCGCAGGCCAATACCTCTCGGCGTGGATCGAGGGGGTGGGAAATGATGACCCAACGCAAACCATTACCCTGCCCTTGGCCACCGAGAAGCCGATATCAGGCAACATGCCGGTGCTCGAGGTGGGGGCAGTCAGCAAGGCACAGTTGCAGCGCCTTGCAAGGAGCTATCAATTCGTGGTCAGAACCCAGGTCAGCTTCGATGACAAGGAAACCTGGCAGACCTTCCCCCTGATCAGCGCCACGCTGGTGGACCGCTTGCCTTGACGTGATTGACGCGCAAACAAAAAAAGACGCCTAGGCGTCTTTTTTTGTAATCTGCAGGCATTTGCGCCTTACAGGATGTTTGGAGCGGGAAACGAGACTCGAACTCGCGACCCCGACCTTGGCAAGGTCGTGCTCTACCAACTGAGCTATTCCCGCAATTTGAAACTTTACTGCTAATCGGCGTAAGGCGCCCTGAAGACCCTCACCACCACTGCACCGTGCGAACGCCACAGTATTTAAACTGGAGCGGGAAACGAGACTCGAACTCGCGACCCCGACCTTGGCAAGGTCGTGCTCTACCAACTGAGCTATTCCCGCATTTGGCGTCCCCTAGGGGACTCGAACCCCTGTTACCGCCGTGAAAGGGCGGTGTCCTAGGCCACTAGACGAAGGGGACACACAACACTTTTCAGTGCACCAGCACCTGAACCTCACGATTCAGACTGGATTTCTATTTCCTGCCCCGCCGTCAAGCGTTGCCGGAGAATTTGGAGCGGGAAACGAGACTCGAACTCGCGACCCCGACCTTGGCAAGGTCGTGCTCTACCAACTGAGCTATTCCCGCATTGGCGTCCCCTAGGGGACTCGAACCCCTGTTACCGCCGTGAAAGGGCGGTGTCCTAGGCCACTAGACGAAGGGGACACGCTGCTGGCATTGCTGCCTGCTTTCACTCCCTGCCGCGTTTCGCTGTGTGCTTTACGCTGCAAGTGGCGCGCATTCTAGGGAGGGTTGGAAGAGGCGTCAACCCCTTTGTAGAAATTTATTTAAATCAATGACTTCCGGGTTCGTTGGGGTGCAGATGTGGGCGGCGTGGTCGATATAGAGAAAGGGTTTGCCTGTGCTGCTATTCGCACCTTGGCAAACTCACTACACTCAAAGCTGTAATTCTTCTTCAATGAGGCGTTAACGGTGACACCACTTCTGATCACTCTGCTCATCGTGGCGGGTATCGCGTTGCTGATCGTGATCGGCTACCTCAACAACGTGGTCGAAAACAGCAAGCTTGAACGCGCCCGGCTGAAAGTCGAACTCGCCGACCGGGTGCGCCGCTGCGGCGAAATCACCGAGACCTTCCCGGGCCAGTTCATGACCCCGGCGCTCAAGCTGCTGCTGGCACGCCTGGAGCTGAACCTCAACCAGCGGCAACTGGCGCTGGACAAGCACAATGCGCAACTAAAGGCACGCATCGCCGAACTCGAAGGGCTGATTGCCCAAGGCGAGCGGATTCCGGTGAACAACCCGCCCTGCCCGATCCAGACCGAGGCCAAGGCCAAGGATGTGCGGTTCTTGCTAGAAGCCCTGCACACCCAGATCGTCAAAGGCACCCAGGAAAACGTCCTGCAGACCAACGAAGGCAAGCACTGGGTCAGGGAAATCCGCCACATGCTGGTGCTGCTGCACATAGAGTTCTTCAACAACCTTGGCCAGCAGGCCCTGCAGCAGGAGCAGCCCGGCCAGGCGCGCCTGGCTTTCGAACGCGGCGTGCAATACCTGCGCAAGCAGCCGGAACCGAAAGTGTATGAAGAGCAGCTGACCTATCTGGAGAAGCTGCTGGCGCGGGCCAATGCCCAGGTGCTGGACAAGATGGAGCCGGCGGAGAACGAGCAGAACGAACTGACCCAGGGGCTCAAGACCGATGACGACGAGACCTGGAAAAAGCGGGTGATCTACGACTGATCTTCAAGCCTGCACCGGCCCTGTGGGAGCGGCCTTGTGTCGCGAAAGGGCCGCAATGCGGCCCCCGCAATTCTTGCTGCGAAGCTGAAACCCTCGGGGGCGCTTCGCACCCCTTTCGCGACACAAGGCCGCTCCCACAGGGATTGGCGCAGGGTTAGCAGTCGGTCAACTGCAGAAAGATCGCCGCCAGCCGTTCCAGCCCCAGCTGATCTGCCTCACTGAAGCGCGCCAGTTTCGGGCTGTCCAGGTCCAGCACGCCAATCAACCGTCCTTCCTTCACCAGCGGAATCACCAGCTCGCTGTTGGACGCACTGTCACAGGCGATATGCCCCGGGAACGCATGCACATCCTCGACCCGCTGGGTCTGCCGGGTGGCCGCGGCCGCGCCACACACACCCTTGCTGAACGGAATGCGCACACAAGCCACCTGGCCCTGGAACGGGCCAAGCACCAGCTCTTCATTGCGGTTGAGGTAGAACCCCGCCCAGTTCAGGTCATCCACCTGGTTGTAGAGAAACGCCGAAAACTGTGCGGCATTGGCGATGAAGTCGCGCTCGTCGGCGAACAGCGCCTGCACTTGCGCGGCCAGCAGGTTGTAGCCGTCGAGGCCGGTGCCACTGGCATTGAGGTCGATCATGTTTACTTTTGCTCCAGCAATTGCAGCCCGACCCAGTAGCGGGCGAACTGATAGGCACAACGGCCATTACGGTTGCCGCGCCCGGTGGCCCAGCGCACGGCGAGAATTTCCAAGGCTTCGTCACGCTGCCAGGCCAGGCCTGCAGGGCGGGCCAGCTGGCCGATCCAGTGTTCGACCACGTCGAGGAAGTGCTCCTGGCTGAACGGGTAGAACGACAGCCACAGGCCGAAACGGTCGGACAGGGCGATCTTGTCCTCCACCGCTTCGTTGGGGTGCAGCTCGCCGTCGACCATCTTCCAGTTTTCGTTGTCGCTCTGTTTTTCCGGCACTAGGTGGCGGCGGTTGGACGTCGCGTACAGCAGGACGTTGTCCGGGGCCTGCTCCAGCGAGCCGTCGAGCACGCTCTTGAGCACCCGGTAATCGCCCTCCCCGGCTTCGAACGACAGGTCGTCGCAGAACAGGATGAAGCGTTGCGGCAGCTTCTGCAGCTGCTCGACGACGCGCGGCAGGTCGGCCAGGTGGTCGCGCTCGATCTCGATCAGACGCAGGCCGGCACCAGCATGCTCGGCCAACAGGGCGCGTACCAGCGACGATTTGCCGGTGCCACGCGAGCCCCACAGCAGGGCGTGGTTGGCCGGCATGCCATTGATGAACTGGTGGGTGTTGCGGCCCAACTGGTCACGTTGCTTGTCGACACCGATCAGGTCGCTCAGGCGGATGTCCAGGCTGACTTCCAGCGGCATCAGGTAGCCCGTGCGGCCGTCGCGCTGCCAGCGTGCAGCCAGGGTGGTGCTCCAGTCGATGTGCGGGCGCGGCGCCGGCAACAAAGGTTCGAGACGCGCCAGCACCGATTCGGCACGTTCCAGGAAAGCATTCAAGCGAGCGTCCATGACGACTCCTACGGATTTCAGTTTTTTTGGGGCCGCAAAGCTGCCCCCGCTTGGCGATTAACTGAAATGAAAAGACAGACCCGCCAGCAGCCGGGGCTGATCGGCTATGCTTGCGCAGCGCAAGGGACGTTAAACCGGCTCGGGACTCATGGATATCAAGTTCACCAATCGCCTGTCATACAAGCAAGCCCGGTTGACAGTCCTGGTCGGCTTCATCCTGGGAACATTGCTCAGTCTCATCCAGATCGGCATCGATTATGCCAGCGAAGACGCATCCATCAACCGTGAAGTGCAGGCGTTGCTGCAAATCAGCCACAACCCGGCCTCGCGCATCGCCTACAACATCGATGCGGAACTGGCGCTGGAACTCACCCGCGGCCTGCTGGAGTCGCCAGCCGTCATCCGTGCGCGGCTGATCGACAACAACGAAACGGTGCTGGCCGATGTCGAACGGCCACGGCTCGAGGACCGCTACCGGCCGCTGAGCGACTTTCTGTTCGGTGAAAAGCGCCAGTTCAAGGAACGCCTGTACCTGACCCACATGCCCGAGGAATACCTCGGCACGCTGTACCTGGACGTCGACACCTTCACCTTCGGCAGCCGCTTCCTCGACCGCGCCGGGGTTACCCTGCTCAATGGTTTCGCCCGCAGCCTGGTGCTGACCGGCATCCTCCTGGCGCTGTTCTACATGATGCTGACCAAACCGCTGGTCACTGTGATCGCAGCCCTCACCGGGCGCGACCCGCGCCAGCCGGGGCAAACCCGGGTGGACTGCCCGCCCGGGCACGAACAGGACGAGATCGGCGTGCTGGTGCGGGTCGCCAACCAGCAGTTCGTCAGCATGGCCACCGAGATCCAGCAGCGGCGCACCGCGGAAAACCGCTTGACGCAGTACCTCAACGAACTGGAAGACATCGTCTCGGCCCGCACCGAAGAGCTGAAGGCCAGCAACAATCGCCTCAGCCAGTCCAATCAGGAGCTGGAAGAGGCCCGCCAACGTGCCCTGGACATGGCCCAGGCGCGCGCTGCGTTCCTGGCCAACATGAGCCACGAGATCCGCACCCCGCTCAACGGCATGCTCGGCATGATCGCCCTGGCCCTGGACAGCCCACTGGCCGGGGAACAGCGCCAGCAGCTGTCGATTGCCCACGATTCGGGCAAGGTGCTGGTGGAATTGCTCAACGATATTCTCGACCTGTCCAAGTTCGATGCCGGGCAGCTGGAACTGGAGCGCATCCCCTTCGACATGGGCGCCATGGTCGAGGACACCGCCAACCTGCTGTCGCAGAATGCCGCGCAGAACGTCGAGCTGACCTGCCTGATCGCTGGCGACTTCCCGAGTTCGGTGCTCGGCGACCCCACGCGGGTACGCCAGGTGGTCAGCAACCTGCTGTCCAACGCCCTGAAGTTCACCCGCTTCGGCCGCGTCGACGTGCGCCTGGCACGCATCGTCGGCGGTGTGCGCCTGGAAGTGCGCGACACCGGCATCGGCATTCCCGAAGCGGCCCAGGCGCGGATCTTCCAGCCGTTCACCCAGGCCGGCGCCGGCATCACCCGCCAGTACGGCGGCACCGGGCTGGGCCTGGCCCTGACCCGCAACCTGTGCAAGGCCATGCAGGGGCATCTGCACATCCAGTCCGAGCCTGGCTTTGGCAGCCGCTTCAGCGCCGAGCTGCCATTGCCCACTCACACCGAGGCCATCGCACCGGCCGCCCTGCAGGGCAAGGTCGTCGCCCTCAGCGACGCCGGCAGCGGCCTCAGCGAGCTGCTGCAGGGCCTGCTGCCGGGCTGGGGGCTGGACTATCAACGGCACGACGGCCGCGCCACGCTCGACGGCAGCGTCGACCTGCTGATCACCGACGACCTGGAGCAGCTGTTCCAGCTACGCCCGGCGCTGAAGGCGCCGATCCTGCTGGTGACCGCCTATGGCAACTTCCTGCCCGGCGAGCAATCGGCGCAACTGGCGCCTTTGCACCAACTGGCCCGGCCATTGGCGCGCAACGCGCTGTATCAGACCCTGCGCCGCACCTTGCAGGGGCATGCCCCGGAGCACCCCCTGGCCACCCCGCTGCTCACCGCCACCGAAGGCCGTGCGCGCATCCTGCTGGTGGAGGACAACCCGGTGAACCAGCTGGTGGCCAAGGGCATGCTGGCCAAGCTCGGCTGCCGGGTAGAAGTCGCCACCCAAGGCGCCGAGGCTCTGGAATGGCTGGAGCGAGAAGACTTCGACCTGGTGCTGATGGACTGCAACATGCCGGTGATGGACGGCTACGAGGCCAGCCGGCGGATTCGCCAGAGCGGGCGCTGGCCCCAGCTGCCGATCGTCGCCCTGACCGCCAACGCCATGCCTGAAGAACGCGAGCGCTGCCGCGCGGCAGGCATGAGCGACTACCTGGCCAAGCCGTTCCGCCGCGAGGAGCTACTGGCGCTGATCGACCACTGGGTGCCGCTCAGCGGCTGAGCAGGCGCTCGATGTCGGCTTGCAGTGCCTGTGGCTTGGTGGTCGGCGCGTAGCGAGTGACCTTGCCGCTGGCCGGGTCGACCAGGAACTTGGTGAAGTTCCACTTGATCTTCTGCGTGCCAAGCAAGCCTGGTGCACGCTGCTTGAGTTCGACGAACAGCGGGTGGGCGCCGGGGCCATTGACTTCGATCTTGCGAAACAGCGGGAAACTCACGCCGAAATTGGCCTCGCAGAACTGCGCGATGTCCCGCGCATCACCTGGCTCCTGCTGGCCAAACTGGTTGCAAGGGAAGCCCAGCACCACCAGGCCACGTTCGCGGTAGTCCCGCCACAGCTGCTCCAGCCCCTGGTACTGCGGGGTGAAGCCGCACTGGCTGGCGGTGTTGACCACCAGCAGCGCCTTGCCGGCGAAGTCGCCAAGCTTTTTCTGCTCGCCGCCCAGGGTCACGCAGGGGATATCCAGCATCGATCCGGCCATTTTCAGGCTCCGTCGCGGGGTTTGAAGTCCAGGCATACCGAGTTGATGCAGTAGCGCAGGCCGGTCGGTGGCGGGCCGTCGGGGAACACGTGACCCAGGTGTGCATCGCACTGGGCGCAGGTGACCTCGGTGCGGATCATGCCGTGGGAGGTGTCGCGGATCTCGATCATCGCGCTCTCTTCGATCGGCGCGTAGAAGCTTGGCCAGCCGCAGCCGGAATCGAACTTGGTCTGCGAGTCGAACAACGGCAGATCACAGCAGATGCAGTGGTACACGCCGGCACGGCGCTCGCTGTTGTACTTGCCGCTGAACGGCCGCTCGGTGCCCTTGAGGCGGCACACCTGATACTGGGCGGGGTCGAGCATTTCGCGCCATTCTTCAAGTGTCTTGTCGATCTTTTGCATGTGGGGACCTCGGCAGGCTGAATTTCACCTCGCGCCGTCTTTTCCGTAGCGCGGGTGGCACGTATATTAGTTGGCTTCGTGTGCAAGGCTTCCAGTCTGGCACCCGCTTCCTGCCCTTTCAAACCTTTCGAACGTTTCGGAGGGCCGCAGTGCGTATTCTCAATCGGGACCACATCATGCAGTTCAGCAAATCGAACAAGCTCGCCAATGTCTGCTACGACATTCGCGGCCCGGTGCTCAAGCACGCCAAACGCCTGGAAGAGGAAGGCCACCGCATCCTCAAGCTGAACATCGGCAACCCGGCGCCGTTTGGCTTCGAGGCGCCGGACGAAATTCTCCAGGATGTGATCCGCAACCTGCCCACCGCCCAGGGCTACAGCGATTCCAAGGGCCTGTTCAGCGCGCGCAAGGCAGTGATGCAGTACTGCCAGCAGAAGGAAATCGAAGGCGTCACCATCGAGGACATCTACCTCGGCAACGGTGTGTCCGAGCTGATCGTGATGTCGATGCAGGCGCTGCTGAACAACGGCGACGAAGTGCTGATCCCGGCCCCTGACTACCCGCTGTGGACCGCGGCCGTGAGCCTGGCCGGTGGCAAGCCGGTGCACTACCTGTGCGACGAGCAGGCCGACTGGTTCCCGGACCTGGAAGACATCAAGGCCAAGATCACCCCGAACACCAAGGCGCTGGTGATCATCAACCCGAACAACCCGACTGGCGCGGTGTACTCCAAGGAGTTGCTGCTGGGCATGCTGGAGCTGGCGCGCCAGCACAACCTGGTGGTGTTCTCCGACGAGATCTACGACAAGATCCTCTATGACGAAGCCGTGCACATCAGCACCGCCTCGCTGGCCCCGGACCTGCTGTGCCTGACCTTCAACGGCCTGTCCAAGTCGTACCGGGTGGCCGGTTTCCGTTCCGGCTGGCTGATCATCTCCGGGCCCAAGCACCACGCCCAGAGCTACATCGAAGGCATCGACATGCTGGCCAACATGCGCCTGTGCGCCAACGTGCCGGCCCAGCACGCCATCCAGACCGCCCTGGGCGGCTACCAGAGCATCAACGACCTGGTGCTGCCGCCGGGCCGCCTGCTGGAGCAGCGCAACCGCACCTACGAGCTGCTCAATGACATCCCGGGCGTCAGCTGCGTCAAGCCGATGGGCGCGCTGTATGCGTTCCCGCGGATCGACCCGAAAGTCTGCCCGATCCTCAACGACGAGAAGTTCGCCCTCGACCTGCTGCTGTCGGAAAAACTGCTGATTGTTCAGGGGACGGCGTTCAACTGGCCGTGGCCGGACCACTTCCGCGTGGTGACCTTGCCGCGGGTGGATGACCTGGAAGCGGCGATTGGCCGGATTGGCAATTTCCTGCGGACTTATTCGCAGTAAGGTTCGACGGGATATTTGCGGTGGCGCCGAGATCGCGCGCCGCCCGCGCGGCGCATCGCGGGCAAGCCCGCTCCCACATCTGTTTCGGGCCAGTTATTCCTGTGCCGCCAACAGGATCCGCCTTGTTGGCATGGCGATACATCTCGGTGGCTCCACCTGTCTCCAGTCATGCACCAAGGCGGTCCCTGTTGGCTTCACAGGAGTGACTGGCCCGAAACAGATGTGGGAGCGGCGGTGCGGCGATCCGACTTGCCCGCGATGCGCCGCGCGGGCGGCGCTCGATCTCAATACCACCACAAATCTCATGGCATGGACCTTTTCTTACATCCTGCAACGCTCTATCTCACAGCCCGCGCAAAATCCTCTGCCATACTCCGCCGTACACAGTTTGAAATAGTCGCCCGATTGAAACCCAGCGACCGGCACCTTATATACCCCGCAGTAAGCAACAACTCATCCGTCAGGAGAACGTAACAACCATGATGCGCATTCTGTTGTTTGTAGCCACCAACCTCGCGGTGGTGCTGGTTGCAAGCATTACCCTGAGCCTGTTCGGCTTCAACGGGTTCATGGCCGCCAACGGGGTTGACCTCAACCTCAGCAGCCTGCTGGTGTTCTGCGCCGTGTTCGGCTTCGCCGGCTCCCTGGTTTCGCTGTTCATCTCCAAGTGGATGGCGAAGATGACCACCGGCACCCAGATCATCAGCCAGCCGCGTACCCGCCACGAGCAGTGGCTGCTGCAAACGGTCGAAGAGCTGTCGCGCGAGGCCGGCATCAAGATGCCCGAAGTGGGTATCTTCCCGGCCTACGAGGCCAACGCCTTCGCCACCGGCTGGAACCGCAACGACGCGCTGGTAGCCGTGTCCCAAGGCTTGCTGGAGCGCTTCTCGCCCGATGAAGTGCGCGCCGTGCTGGCCCACGAGATCGGCCACGTGGCCAACGGTGACATGGTCACCCTGGCGCTGGTGCAGGGTGTGGTCAACACCTTCGTGATGTTCTTCGCCCGCATCATCGGCAACTTCGTCGACAAGGTGATCTTCAAGAACGAAGAAGGCCAGGGCATCGCCTACTACGTGGCGACCATCGTTGCCGAGCTGATCCTGGGCATTCTGGCCAGCATGATCGTCATGTGGTTCTCGCGCCGCCGCGAATACCGTGCCGACGAAGCCGGTGCCCAACTGGCCGGTACCGCCGCGATGATCGGCGCCCTGCAGCGCCTGCGCGTGGAGCAAGGCCTGCCAGTGCACATGCCCGACACCATGAAGGCCTTCGGCATCAATGGCGGCCTCAAGCACGGCCTGGCTGGCCTGCTGATGAGCCACCCGCCACTGGAAGACCGCATCGAGGCGCTGCGCCGCCGCGGTTGATCCAACCGGTAAAGGAAAGGGCGACCTCGGTCGCCCTTTTTCATACGCCTGCACCGGCCTCTTCGCGGGTGAACCCGCTCCCACAGGTACTGCACAGGCTTCAAGATGAGTGCAAAACCTGTGGGAGCGGGTTTACCCGCGAAGAGGCCGGCACAGGCAGCCACACCATCAGAAATTCACGAGGTACACCCGCTCCAGCACGCTGGCCACACCGGCCTGGAGGAATTTCGGGCTCTCTTCGATCACCTCCCGCTCATCCAGCACCTGCACCCTGCCCCCCGCATACCCCTGGCGCACTTCGGCATCAGGCACCGAAAACGGCGGCCCGTCCAGCAGCTGCTGATCGTAATCCATGGTCAGCAGCAGCCCCTGGCAGCCTGCCGGCAGCACCTTCGTCAGATGCGCCATGTACCGCGCCCGCATCTGCGATGGCAAGGCAATCACCGCAGCACGGTCATAGAGCCCTCTGCAATCGGCCACATCCTGCGCCTGCAGGGCAAAGAAATCGCCACACCAGATTTCCACATCAGCACTGCGCCAAACTTCAAAAGCCCCCTGCGTCGAGACCTGCGCCGTCAGCCCCTGCTCCCGGAAGAAGTCCTCGACCGCCCGCCGCGACAGCTCCACACCCAGCACCCGGTGCCCCTGACCTGCCAGCCAAGCCATGTCCAGGCTCTTGCCGCACAGCGGCACCAGCACGCGCGTGCCCTCGGCTAGCGCCAGCCTGGGCCAGTGCGCCAGCAAGAAGGGGTTGACGTCCGTGCGGTGAAAACCGATCTGATTATCGGCCCATCGCTTTTGCCAGAACGCTGGTTCCATGATCACTCCCGATTTTTAGATGGATTGAGGGTAAAACTTGGTTTGGATTTCGATCTGTACTTGATCGAAGATGATTGCATCTTAACCCCTCAGGACCCCCGTCATGCTGCCCAGCCTGTTCATTTCCCACGGTTCTCCCATGCTCGCCTTGCAACCCGGCGCCAGCGGGCCGGCATTGGCCGGGCTGGCCAACGCCCTGCCACGACCGAAGGCGATCGTGGTGGTGTCGGCGCACTGGGAAAGCCGCGAGCTGCTGGTGAGCAGCGGCCCGCAGCCAGAGACCTGGCACGACTTCTACGGCTTCCCGCCGGCGCTGTACGCGGTGCAGTATCCGGCGCCTGGCGAACCGGCCCTGGCCCGCCGGGTCGCTGAACTGTTGCAGGCCCGCCTGGACCCACAACGACCGTTCGATCATGGCGCCTGGGTGCCGCTGTCGCTGATGTATCCGGATGCGAGCATCCCGGTCATTCAGGTATCGCTGCCCAGCCAGATGGGGCCCGGGATGCAGGTCAAGGTCGGCCAGGCGCTGGCTGGGCTGCGAAACGAAGGCATCCTGCTGATTGGCTCCGGCAGCATTACCCACAACCTCGGTGAACTGGACTGGCACGCCGGGCCGGATGCGATCGAGCCGTGGGCCCTGGCGTTCCGGGACTGGGTAGTGGAGCGGCTGAAGGCAGATGACCAGGCTGCGCTCCTGGATTACCGGAAACAGGCGCCGTTTGCAGCGCGTAACCATCCCAGTGATGAGCATTTGCTGCCGCTGTTCTTTGCCATGGGGGCTGGGGACAGGTTCGGGATCGTGCACCAGGGGTTCACACTGGGGGCGTTGGGGATGGACATTTACCGGTTCGACTGAATAACGCCGGGGGCGCTTTGCGCCCCTTTCGCGACACAAGGCCGCTCCTACAGGGGACCGCGCTCTCTTGTAGGAGCGGCCTTGCGTCGCGAAAGGGCTGCGCAGCAGCCCCAAAATGGCACAGGCAAAAAAAAATCCCCGACCTAGGCCGGGGATTTTTTCATAGCATCAGGATCAATCTTCGCGATAACGGCGCAGCTTCAGCTGCTTGCCGGCTACGCGAGTGTCCTTGAGCTTGGACAGCAGCTTCTCCAGGCCATCTTCCGGCAGCTCGATCAGGCTGAAGCTGTCGCGCACCTGGATGCGGCCGATGGCGTCACGGGCCAGGCCACCTTCGTTGAGGATCGCGCCCAGCAGGTTCTTGGCAGCGATACCGTCACGGGCACCCAGGGCAGTACGGCAGCGCACGCGGCCTTCGGCCAGCGGCATTGGCGCACGACGCTCACGGTCACCACCGCGATCGCCACGATCGCTGCGCTCACCACGCTCGGTACGCTCGCCACGCGGGGCAAAGCTTGGTACCAGCGGCTGCTCGCGCTCGACGGTCGCCAGGTCCAGCGCCTGGCCGTTGGTGGCCTTGCGCAGCAGGGCCGAAGCCAGGGCGCGTGCGCTGCAGCCGAGGTCGGCAGTCAGGCGGTCGAACAGCTCGCCATGGGTGGCTTCTGCTTCGGCAACCAGCGGCGCCAGGCTGTTGGTCAGCTTCTTGATGCGGGCATCCAGCACAGCCTGGGCGTTCGGCAGGCGGGCTTCGGCAACCTTCTGCCCGGTCACGCGCTCGATCACCTGCAGCATGCGGCGCTCACGCGGGGTGACCAGCAGCAGCGCACGGCCATCGCGGCCGGCACGGCCGGTACGGCCGATACGGTGCACGTAGGATTCCGGGTCGTACGGCATGTCGACGTTGAACACGTGGGTGATGCGCGGTACGTCCAGACCACGGGCAGCGACGTCAGTGGCGACGACGATGTCCAGGCGGCCATCCTTCAGCGAGTCGATCACCCGCTCACGCTGGTTCTGAGCGATGTCGCCGTTCAGCGCGGCAGCCTTGTAGCCCTTGGCTTCCAGCGCGGCGGCCAGGTCCAGGGTGGCTTGCTTGGTGCGCACGAAGGCGATCAGCGCGTCGAACTCTTCGACTTCCAGCAGACGCAGCACAGCCGGGATCTTCTGGTCGGCGTGGACCATCAGGTGGGCCTGCTCGATCGCGGTGACGGTCTGGGTCTTGCTCTGGATCTTGACGTGCTTGGGCTCGCGCAGGTGGCGTTCGGCGATCGAGCGGATCGACGACGGCAGGGTGGCGGAGAACAGCACGGTCTGGCGGCTGGCCGGGATTGCATCGAAGATCACTTCGAGGTCGTCCATGAAGCCCAGCTTGAGCATTTCGTCGGCTTCGTCCAGCACCAGGTACTGCACGGTCGACAGGACTTTCTCGTCACGACGCAGGTGGTCGCACAGACGGCCCGGGGTGGCGACGACGATTTGCGCGCCGTTGCGAATGGCGCGCAGCTGTGGGCCCATCGGGGCACCACCGTAGACGGCCACTACATTTACGCCTGGCATCTGCTTGGCGTAGGTTTCGAAAGCGGTAGCAACTTGCAGCGCCAACTCACGGGTTGGCGCCAGGATCAGGGCTTGCGGTTCGCGCTTGCTCACATCGATCTTGTTGAGGATCGGCAGGGCGAAGGCAGCGGTCTTGCCGGTGCCAGTCTGCGCCTGGCCGATCATGTCGTGACCGGCGAGGATGATCGGGATCGATTGTTGCTGAATGGCCGACGGCTCTTCGTAGCCGGTAGCCAGTACGGCAGCAACAATGTTCTGATTGAGATCGAGAGCGGCGAAGCCGCCGGTTTCCTGGGTCATGGGTCTGCCTCTAAGTGCATCCGCAAAGACCCATGCTGCAAAGCTGCACATGCCTTGAAAGACCGGAACGGTCACCCAGGCAGCTTTGTCGGCGGGGATTTGCGAAAACGATTGAAAAAGAAAAACTTGAGAAGGTCCGCCTAGCGGACGTGCAGCCGAAGCTGGACTCGGAGGATTTGCACCACCTGATTTTGAGGTCCGCTAAAAGACCGGCGCGTACTATACCCGAATTAATGCCGGGGAGTGAGTAAATTTTTCTGGCCGGTTAGCCAGTATCCGGCCATCAAGCCGCGGCAGCTGAATCGGTTTTCTTCCGAGGCTTCGTGCTGGCCTCTTCGCGGTTTTATCCGCGAAGCAGGCGACACGGTATTCAGGTGGCTGGACGGATCTCGCGAATCAGCCCTTCCAGGCTATACCCCAACCGCGGCGCCAGGGCCTCGGCCCGCGCCCGCAGGCCATCGAGGTCCAGGTGCTGGTCCAGGTCCGCCGGCACCAGCAGGATGACATTGCCCTCCTTCACCGGCAGCTCCCAGTAATGCCGGTGGTACAACCCGCGCAGCAGCGCCGCGCCCAACGGCTTGCCGTCGTCGTTGGCCCACTGGTTGATCACCAGCCAGCCACCAGGGTTGAGTTGCTTCTGGCAGTTCTCGAGGAAGTTCCACGCCAGGTGCCCGACACCCGGCCCATGGTCGGTGTACAGGTCGACGAACAGCAGGTCGGCCTGCTCGGCCGTGGGCAACAGCTCCAGGGCGTCGCCAATGCGCACGTACAACCGCGGATCATCGTCCAGCCCCATGTATTGCATGGCCAGACGCGGCACGTCGGCACGCAGCTCGATGGCCTCGATGTCCTCCAGCGGCAGGAATTTCATGCAGGCCTGGGTCAGGGTACCGGCGCCCAAGCCAAGAAACAGCGCACTTTCCGGCTGTTCATGGCACAGCGCACCGACCAGCATGGCGCGGGTGTAGTCGTACTCCAGCCAGCTGGGGTCAGCGGTGAATACGCAGCTCTGCTCGATGGCATCACCGAACTCGAGGAAGCGGTAATCCTCCACCTCGTACACGCTGATGACGCCAAAGGCATCCTCGACCCGGGCCAACAGCTTCTCTTCCCGCTCCGTCGCCATCTACCTGCCACCCACCCGCACAAAACACGCATTGTCCGCCAACGCCCCGGATGCAACAAGCTCGGCGCCGCTGTTACCATGGCAGGCAGCCTATAACAGCCAAAACCGAGCCTGTGATGAACCGACCGTGGAGCCCCGACAGCTGGCGTGCCCTGCCGATCCAGCAGCAACCGACCTACCCCGACGCCGCGCACCTGCACAAGGTCGAGCAGACCCTGGCCAGCTACCCACCCCTGGTGTTCGCCGGCGAGGCCCGCGAGCTGCGCCGGCAGTTCGCTGAAGTTACCGAGGGCCGCGCCTTCCTGCTGCAGGGTGGCGACTGCGCCGAGAGCTTCGCCGAGTTCTCGGCAGCGAAGATCCGCGACACCTTCAAGGTATTGCTGCAGATGGCCATCGTCATGACCTTCGCCGCCGGTTGCCCGGTGGTCAAGGTCGGGCGCATGGCCGGGCAGTTTGCCAAGCCGCGCTCCTCAGGCGACGAAACCATCGGCAACCTCACCCTGCCGGCTTACCGTGGCGACATCGTCAACGGTATCGGCTTCGACGAAAAGAGCCGCGTGCCGGACCCGGAGCGCCTGCTGCAGGCCTACCACCAGGCCACCGCCAGCCTCAACCTGCTGCGCGCCTTCGCCCAGGGCGGTTTCGCCGACCTGCACCAGGTGCACAAGTGGAACCTCGACTTCATCGCCAACTCGGCGCTGGCCGACAAATACCACCAGCTGGCCAACCGCATCGACGAAACCCTGGCGTTCATGCGCGCCTGCGGCCTGGACAGTGCGCCGCAACTGCGCGAAACCAGTTTCTTCACGGCCCACGAGGCGCTGCTGCTCAACTATGAAGAAGCCTTCGTGCGCCAGGACAGCCTGACCGGCGACTATTACGACTGCTCCGCGCACATGCTGTGGATCGGCGACCGCACCCGCCAGCTCGACGGCGCCCATGTCGAATTCCTGCGCGGCGTGCACAACCCGATCGGGGTCAAGGTTGGCCCGAGCATGAACCCCGAAGAGCTGATCCGCCTGATCGACACCCTCAACCCGGCCAACGACCCTGGCCGCCTCAACCTGATCGTGCGCATGGGCGCCGGCAAGGTCGGCGCGCACCTGCCTGGGCTGATCCGCAGCGTCGAGCGCGAGGGCCGCAAGGTGCTGTGGAGCTCCGACCCGATGCATGGCAACACCATCAAGGCCAGCAGCGGTTACAAGACCCGAGACTTTGCGCAGATCCTCGACGAGGTGAAGCAGTTCTTCCAGGTGCACCAGGCCGAGGGCAGTCATGCCGGCGGCATCCATATCGAAATGACCGGGCAGAACGTCACCGAGTGCATCGGCGGCGCCCGGCCGATCACCGAAGATGCCCTGTCCGACCGCTACCACACCCACTGCGACCCACGGATGAACGCCGATCAGTCGCTGGAACTGGCCTTCCTGATCGCCGAAACCCTCAAGCAGGTGCGGCGCTGAGCAGGGCCTCACGCAGCTGGCTGCCCTCTGCCCGAGGGCAGTTCAGTTGCACCCGCTCCAGGCCCAGCCACTGGGCCATGCGCAGCAGATTCCCCGCCAGGGCCTGATAGCCCTCCGCGTCCAACGCTATCGATTGCGCGTGCACGGCATGCACCGCCAGTTGCCCTTGGGCGCGCTCGGCGCGCAGGTCCAGGCGCGCGGCGATGCGTTCGCGGTGCAGAAACGGCAACACGTAGTAGCCGTACACCCGCTTGTGCGCCGGGGTGTAGATCTCCAGGCGGTAGTGGAAATCGAACAGCCGCTCGGTGCGGTTGCGCTCCCAGACCAGCGAATCGAACGGCGACAACAGTGCGCTGGCGTCGATACGCCGAGGGATGCGTGGGGTGCCGGCACAGTAGGCCAGCTGCTTCCAGCCCTGCACTTCGACCGGCTGCAATCGGCCATCGGCGACCAGTTCATCGAGCGCCGCCCTGCCCTGGCCGGGCTCAAGGCGGAAGTAGTCGCGCAGGTCACGCTCGGTAGCCACGCCCAAGGCCGTGGCGGCATGCAGCATCAGGCCTTGATGGGCTTCGGCTTCGCTTGGCAGCGCCTGATCGAGGATCGCCTTGGGCAAGACCTTTTCCGGTACGTCGTAGAGCCGCTCGAAGCCGCGACGCCCCGCGACCGTGACTTCACCGGCGGCGAATAGCCATTCCAGTGCGTGTTTTTCTTCGCTCCAGTCCCACCATGGGCCGGCCCGCTCCTGACGGGTGGACAGGCTGCCTGCGCCCAGGGCGCCCTGTTCGCGCACGGCGGCCAGCACGCGGGCAATCACGTCCTGGCGTTCGCGGCCGAACTGCGCGAGTTGACGGTAGATGCCGCGGCCATCAGCGGCATGGGCCATGCGCCAGCGCAGCAATGGGTAGAGGTTCAGGGGTAGCAGCGAAGCTTCGTGGCCCCAGTATTCGAACAGCTGGCGCTGGCGGCCACGGCCCCAGGCGAGTTGGTCGAGCATGGCTGTTGGATAGTCGCCAAGGCGGGAGAACAGCGGCAGGTAATGGGAGCGGACCACGGCGTTGACCGAGTCGATCTGCACCACACCCAGGCGTTGCAGCATGCGTTTCAGTGCGGGAAGGGTCGGTGGGGCGTCAGGCTGTTTGCCGAATCCCTGGGCTGACAGGGCCAGACGGCGGGCCTGGCTTATGGACAACTTGAGCGGCAAGCCTGATCTCCTTTTATTGTCTGTTCCGGCCTCTTCGCGGGCACGCCCGCTCCCACAGGGATCGCACATAACCTGTGCGGGCGTGCCCGCGAAGAGGCCTTTACAGGTTTAGCCTATTTGCGCAACGGATCATCCCAGAAATGCCGCTCAGCCTCTTGCTGGATGTCCGCCCGGCTCAAGCCCAGGTCATGCAGGGTCGCATCACTCAGGCTGGCCAGTTCCTGGCGCTGGCGGTACAGCTGCAGCCACCGGGCCGGGCGGTCCAGGGCCACATGCCACAGGTGGTTCAAGGAAAAGGCAGGTTGCTGGATGCTGCTGACATGACCTTTCATCGTGAAGCCCTCCGTGTTGATGGCTCCAGTCTCTGCCCAGGTTTAAGATCAATCCAACGAATGTTTCTGATGCCATGCATCTCGGAGATTGATGCAATGTCCCAATATCAGAGCCTTGATGCCGACGTGCTGCGCACCTTTGTCGCCATCGCCGAACAAGGTGGCTTCACCCGCGCCGGTGAAGTGGTCAACCGCACCCAGTCGGCGGTGAGCATGCAGATGAAACGCCTGGAAGAAGACATCCTGCAGCGCCAGTTGTTCGAGCGTGACGGCCGTCAGGTCCGGCTTACCGCCGAGGGCCAGGTGCTGCTTGGCTATGCCCGGCGCATCCTCAAGCTGCATGGCGAAGTGTTCAATACCCTGCGCATGCCGCACATGGTCGGGCTGGTGCGCATCGGCACGCCGGATGACTACGCCATGCGCTTTCTGCCGACCATCCTCTCCAGCTTCGCCCAGGCTTACCCGCTGGTGCAGGTGGAGGTGCATTGCGACTCGTCCAAACAGCTGATGCTGCGCCAGGACCTGGACCTGACCATCGTCACCCGCGAGCCGGGCAACGAGGTTGGCCAGTTGCTGCGCCAGGAACGCCTGGTATGGGCAGCCGCCGAAGGCTTCTGCCCGCAGGAACAACGGCCAATGCCGCTGGCGCTGTTCAACACTGACTGCTTCTGCCGCGCCTGGACCTGCAACGCTCTGGAGGCCCAGGGCATCGACTACCGCATTGCCTATACCAGCCCCAGCCTGGCGGCGATCTTTGCCATCGTCACCGCAGGGCTTGCAGTGACGGCGCAATTGCAGAGCCTGGTTGGTGGCAACATCCGCATTCTCGGCGAGAACGACGGGTTGCCGCAGTTACCACTGGCAAACGTGATGCTGCTGCGCAACAGCCAGGGCCAGTCGCCGATCACCGACTGCATGGCCGATTACATCGTTGAAGGGTTCCTTTGATCTGGGGCTGCTGTGCAGCCCTTTCGCGACACAAGGCCGCTCCTACAGAGGATCGCGCGCTTCTGTAGGAGCGGCCTTGTGTCGCGAAAGGGCCGCAAAGCGGCCCCGGCGATCTCACAGCTCGAACCCCAGCATCACCGCACACGCCACCAGAAACACACAGAACATCGCCCGCAATACTTTCTCTGGCAGTGCATGGGCCAGTTTCACCCCCCAGCTGATGCTCAGCAGCCCACCGACCGCCAATGGAATGCCCACGGTCCAGTCCACGCTGTGGTGCACCCCGTAGGTCACCAAGGTCACCAAGGTACTCGGCGCCGCCAACGCCAGTGACAACCCCTGCGCCACCACCTGGGTGGTACCGAACACACTGGTCAGAATAGGCGTGGCCACTACCGCCCCACCCACGCCGAACAGGCCGCCCATGGTGCCGGCAAAGCTGCCCAGCACGCCCAGCCAGGGCCAGGCGTAACGCAGCTCGGCGCTGGGCGGCGAGACCTTGAGGAACATACGCGCCACGTTCCAGATGGCCAGCGCTACCAGGAAGCCGACAAAGCCCAGGCGCATCGAGTGGGCATCGATACCCACCGCCCAGACCGAGCCGAGCCAGGCGAACAGGAAGCTGCACAGCGAAAGCGGCACGGCATGGCGCAGCTCGATGCGGTTGCGCTGGTGATAACGCCACAGCGCCAGCAGCACGTTCGGCACCACCATGACCAGCGCCGTGCCTTGCGCCAACTGCTGGTCGAGGCCAAACAGCACGCCCAGTGCCGGGATGGCGATCAGCCCGCCGCCAATACCGAACAACCCACCCATGGTGCCAAGGCCTGCGCCCAGTACGATATACAACAACCACTCGATCATCAGGGCCTCATCCGCCTGCGTTGGTAATGCGGGCATGCTAACGATTGCGCTCTGGCGGGGAAACGCACAGCAACGCACAATGGCTATGCGTTTCTTGCAAAAGCGGATGCTCATGAACCCCGATACCCTGACCGACCAGTTGAGCCTGTTTCTGGATGTGCTGGAGAGCGGAAGCTTCTCTGCTGCCGCTCGCCGCCATCCACTGACCCCGTCCGCCGTGGCTCGGCGCATCGACAACCTGGAGAGCGCAGTCGGTAGCCGCCTGTTCACTCGCAGCACCCATGCCGTACGCGCCACCCCGGCGGGCAATGCCTTCGCCGAACGCGCCCGGCGCATTCTCGAAGAGCTGCGCCTGGCCCGCGCCGAGGCCGTATCGCTGAGCAGTGCCCCGGAAGGCTTGATCCGCATCGATGCCCCGGCCGCCTTCGGTCGCCGTCACCTGGCGCCGGCAATCGCCGATTTCCTGGTGGCCTATCCGGGCCTGGACGTGCAATTGCGCCTGATCGACAGTTTCGTCGACCTGCATGGCAGCCACTTGGGCGAGGTCGACCTGGTGCTGCGCGCCGGCCCCTTGGCCGATACCCGGCTGGTGGCAACCAAGCTGGCGCACATGGTACGCATCGCCTGCGCCAGCCCGGCCTACCTGGCCAGCCGCGGCATGCCCAGCTGCCCCAGCGAGCTGCCCGGTCATGACGGCCTCGACTGGGACGGCCTGGCACCACCGTTCGCCTGGCGCTTTGCGGTCGACGGGCAGATGCGCCTGTACCGCCCGGCGCGCATGCGCATGGCTGCCAACAACGCCGAGACCCTGTTGTTCGGCGCGCTCGCCGGCCTCGGCATCGCCCACCTGCCTACCTGGCTGATCAGCGACTACCTGCTGCGCGGCGAACTGCTGCCGCTGTTCTGCGATAGCGGCCTGCCCGAAGCCGAAACCAGCGGCATTTATGCACTGCGCCTTGAACATGAAACGAACTCTCGCAGCCGTTTGCTGCTCGAATTTCTCAAGAGCCGCTTCAGCCCGGTTCCACCTTGGGACCTGGCGCTGCGCAGTGAACTGCGCTGGCAGTAAGCGCCCCAACCTTCAGCGTGCTAGATTTCTCCATTGATGACATTCAAGGACCTGCATGAACGCCAACACTCAAGCCTCTTGTGACGAGCTGCTGCTGGACAACCAGGTCTGCTTTGCTCTGCACTCCACCTCCTTGCTGATGACCAAGGTCTACAAGCCTCTGCTGCAAGCACTGGGCCTGACCTACCCGCAGTATCTGGCCATGCTCGTACTGTGGGAGCAGGACGGTCTTACCGTAGGCGAAATCAGCCAGCACCTGCTGACCGACCCCGGTTCGCTCACGCCCCTGCTCAAGCGCCTGGAAAGCGAAGGCCTGCTGCAGCGCAACCGCAGCCGCGAGGATGAGCGGGTGGTGCTGGTGCAACTGACCGACAAGGGCCGCGCCCTGCAGCAGCAGGCTCGGGAAGTGCCGCAGTGCATTCTCAAGGCCAGCGGCCGCAGCCTCGAACGCCTGCAACAGCTGCAGACTGACCTGCTGGAACTGCGCGACAGCCTGCAAAAAAACCTCTGACGGCTACGCTGTGTGCTGCCCGTTCCGATAAACGGTAAATATTTATCTTGCGCGCTAACTAATTGCGCGCTAAATTAAATCCCGTACCCACTCGACGCCACCTGATCACCAGGGGCGCACAGCACACTAGCGAGGCTCAAGATGCAAAAGGTCACTCCGCTGTACATCGCAGAAGCCACTTCCACCGGCGGTCGCGACGGCAAATCCCGCTCCAGCGACGGCAAGCTGGAAGTCAAGCTGAGCACCCCCAAGGAACTCGGCGGCGCCGGTGGTGACGGCACCAACCCTGAGCAGATGTTCGCCGCCGGCTACTCTGCCTGCTTCATCGGCGCTCTGAAGTTCGTTGCCAGCCAGGAGAAGAAAGCCCTGCCCGCGGATGCCTCGATCACCGCCAAGGTCGGCATAGGCCAGATCCCCGGTGGTTTCGGCCTGGACATCGACCTGAACATCAACCTGCCGGGCCTGGCTCAGGCTGACGCCGAAGCGCTGGTGGAAAAGGCTCATAAGGTCTGCCCTTACTCCAACGCCACCCGCGGCAATGTGGACGTGCGCCTGCATGTGACCGTGTAAATCACAGGCACAAAAAAACCCGGCCAAGGCCGGGTTTTTGCGTTTCGCAAGAAGGATTACTTCTTGGAGCGGCCTTTGAAGCTGTTGTCGCGCGTGTCGATGTCGATGAACTCACCGATTTCGATGAAGTCGGCAACCGAGATCTCGGTACCGTTCTTCAGCTTGGCAGGCTTCATGACCTTGCCCGAGGTGTCGCCGCGAGCAGCGTTCTCGGTGTACTCGACCTGACGGCTGATGGTGGTCGGCAGTTCAACCGATACCAGGCGGCCTTCGAAGAACACGGCTTCGCAGACGTCTTCCATGCCTTCTTCGATGTACGGCAGAACGGCTTCGATGTCCTCGGCGTTCAGCTCGTACATGGTGTAGTCGGTGGTGTCCATGAAGGTGTATTCGTCACCGTTGATGAACGACAGGGTCGCTTCTTTGCGATCCAGGATCACGTCGTCCAGCTTGTCGTCTGCACCGTAGACGGTTTCAGTCTTGTAGCCGGTCAGCAGGTTCTTCAGCTTGGTCTTCATGATCGCGCTGTTGCGACCCGACTTGGTGAACTCGGCTTTCTGAACCAGCCACGGGTCGTTGTCGATCCGCAGTACGGTACCGGGTTTCAGTTCTTTACCAGTTTTCATTACGAAGTATCCGAATCTGGATGGATTTATAAAAATCGAGGCCGCATATCATAGCCAATTTCGGTAAAACTGTACCAGCGCCTTGGCAAGGTCCGGCCGAGCGGCCTGGCAAGTGGCCCAATCACGGGCGTGCTGCTGCAGTTCCGCCCAGTGTTTGCGGGCTCCTTGCCAGGCGGCGTGCATGTCGCGGTTCATGTTCCAGGCACGCCAAAAGGCCATCAGCGCCTCGCTGGCGGCGTCCGACAAGCCCTGTCGATAATGGCTGAGGAAGGCTTCGAGCTTTTCCCAGTGGGCATTTTCCTCCTGCACATAGATGTGCCAGAGCATCGGCCGGCCGGCCCACTGGGCGCGGACGAACGAATCTTCCCCGCGCACCGCGTTGAAATCGCAGCTCCACAGCAGGCGGTCATAGTCATCCTGACTGACGAACGGCAGGATTTGCACGGTCAAGGTGCCGCGCTGGTGCACAGCGCCGGCTTGCAGCTGCTGCTCACCCAGCCAGGCCCCAAGGTCGCCGAGGATGCGCCCTTGCGGGACCAGCAGGTGAACCGGTCGGGCATCCTCGGCCAGCGCATCGAGCCAGCGCCCCAGTTGCCCGTTTTCGTAGGCGAACAGCGATATCAGCAGCGCGCCAGGCTGCGCCTGCACGCCCAGGCTCTGGAGAAATGCCGCACGCGCCTCGGCCGACTGCTCAAAGGCTTGCCGGCGCGACAGCAGGCTGGCCTCGCGCAACAGCCCACCGGTCTTGTCGGTGAAGCCGGGAAAGAAGAACACCTTGCGCAGGCCATTGGGCTGGGGCGATGGCAAGCCATGGCAGCCTTCGACCCAGTCCTCGGCACTGAGGTATTCAAGGTTCAGCCACAGCACCGGCGCCGGGCGAGCGCGCATCGCCTCGATGTAGGCCGCCGGCAACTGGCAGGCAAAGGCACCGATCACCACGTCGGCCGGCTCTGCGGGCTGCCAGTCGGCAGGCCAGGCACGCACCTCGACACCCTGCTGCCATTGCTGCGCGGCACCGGGATCGGCGCCCGGGCACAGCGGCACGAAGGCATTCAGGTCGTCCACCCACAGGCGCACCGCCAGGTCGTGCTCGGCCACCAGCTGCCGGGCCAGGCGCCAAGTCACGCCAATATCGCCATAGTTGTCGACGACACTGCAGAAAATGTCCCAGGTGGTTTTCATATGCCCTGCCTTGCCTTGCGCGAAAAGGGCGAATTCTGCGGATAATTTGTCGTCGACAAAAGCGCCGCACAAAAATTCTCCGGCAGCATGCGACAATGCCCCCTTCGCCCGCTCTGCCAGGAAGCTGCCATGCCCCGCCAACGTGAATTGAAGATCACCCTCAAACCGCTGCAACTGATTTTCTGCGTGGCCTTGGGCTTGTGGCTCGGCGCCGTGGCGATTGGCCTGAGCCTGTGGCTGGCGCTGCAGCTGTGGCCCGAACAGGTGGCCCCCGTGGCCCAGGCGGTGGCGCCGGCCTACAGCAAGCCTGCACCGGCGACTGCGCCCGCTCAGCCGGTGGACGCGCAAAGCGAGATGTTCGAGCGCTACAAGGACATCCTGCACAAGCAGGAAATCCAGCAGGCCGCTGAGGCTGCCCAAGGCAACCCGCGCAACCTCAATAGCCCCAAGTGCCAGTTCTGGCTTGCGCAGAACCGTACCGCGCCGACCGAGAAGAGCCAGGCCAACGTGCTGGAGTTCTGTTACTGACCATGGACAAGGCCACCCTGCTCAGCCGCATCGTCACTGCTCTGGAAACCGACATGGAGGTGCTGCGCCGTGCGGCGCTGACCGCCTACGAGGCCGCTACCGCCGAAGAGAACATCGCCGAGAACAAGTACGACACCCTTGGGCTGGAGGCGTCGTACCTGGCCACCGGGCAGGCGCGGCGCACGGCCGAGATTCGCCAGGCGCTGCTGACTTACCAGCAGTTGCGGTTGCGCGAGTATGACCCGGCGCGAGGGGTGCAGGTGAGCAACCTGGTGACTCTGGAGGATGACGATGGCGGGCGGCGCTTGCTTTTCCTCGGGCCTGAGGCGGCGGGTTTGAAGATTGGCGAGGGGGACGAGTTGGTGACCGTGATTACCCCCCGTTCGCCATTGGGACAGCAGCTGGTGGGCAAGAAGATCGACGACGAGGTGAAGCTTGGGGATCAGCTTTTCTACATCATTGATGCTGCCTGACCTGGCCTCTTCGCGGGCACGCCCGCTCCCACAGATAAGCACAAGATCTGAAGGCTGTGCAGTACCTGTGGGAGCGGGCGTGCCCGCGAAGAGGCCGGTACAAGCGACACCCCTTTAGGCCAAAGCGTCGAACCTCCCCGCCAACCCCCGCTCGGCAAACTGCTCCACCACAAAATCGATAAACGCCCGGGTCTTGCCCGGCAACAGCTTGTGCTCGGCGTAATACAGGCTGATATGCCCATCATCCACATACCAGTCTGGCAACACCCGCTGTAGCTGCCGGGCCTCCAGGTACGGCACGGCGAACGGCAAGCTGACCAGGGCGATGCCCAACCCTTGCTGCGCCACCGCACACGCCGCATCCGAATCGCTCATGGTCATCGCCTGACGCAACAGCAATGGCTGTTGTTCCTGCCATCGACTGGTCAAGGGCCAGGAACGTACCCGCCCGGTCTGTGGGGAACGGATCAGAATTCCGTCGTGGCGCTGCAATACCTGCGGATCTTCGATAGCAGCGTGCCGGCCCAGGTAGCCGGGCGCCGCCACCAGCACCCGATGGGCCGGGGTCAGCTTGCGCGCCACGACGCCCAGCGGCAGCTCGAAACCACCGCCAATGGCCGCATCGAAGCCCTGGCCGATCAAGTCGACCTGGCGGTTGTCGAAATGCCAGTCCGGGATGATTGCCGGGTAGCGGCGCAGAAATTCACCCAGCAGCGGCAGCACGTACAAGCGGCCGAACACGGTTCCCATGCTAACCCGCAGCAGCCCGGCCGGCTGGCCCTCGGCGCTGGCCAGGTTGGCCACGGCGTACTGGATGGTGCGGAAGCTGTCGCTCACCTCGCCCAGAAATCGCTGCCCGGCTTCGGTCAGGGTCAGCTTGCGCGTACTACGCTGGAACAGCCGCACCCCGAGGCGCGCCTCCAACTGGGCAACGTGCTTGCCCACCGCCGCCGGGGTGATGCTCAGGCGCCGGGCTGCCTCGGCGAAACTGCCCACCTCGGCACTACGGATGAAGCACTCGAGGGCGTTGAAGGATTCCATGGCCATTGATTACCAACCAAAGGTTTACTCTGCTAATAGTGATTGCCATCTTATCAGCAGGTAATCAGCAGTCGATACTGCGTCCATCCAAGGCATCCGGCCTTGCTTCCAGCAGGAGATCAGCATGTCCAAGCAACTTACCCTCGAAGGCAAAGTCGCCTTCGTCCAAGGCGGTTCGCGCGGTATCGGCGCGGCCATCGTACGGCGCCTGGCTCGAGAAGGTGCACAAGTGGCCTTCACCTACGTCAGTTCTGCCGGCCCGGCCGAAGCGCTGGCCGATGAGGTCAAGGCGGCTGGCGGTCAGGCCCTGGCCTTGCGCGCCGACAGCGCCGACGCCGCCGCGCTGCAACTGGCGATCGACGACGCGGTGAAGGCTTTCGGCCGCCTCGACATCCTGGTCAACAATGCCGGCGTGCTGGCGGTTGCACCGCTGGCCGAGTTCGACCTGGCGGACTTCGACCGCACCCTCGCGGTCAACGTGCGCAGCGTGTTCGTCGCCAGCCAGGCCGCAGCCCGCTACATGGGCCAGGGCGGGCGCATCATCAACATCGGCAGCACCAACGCCGAACGCATGCCGTTTGCCGGTGGCGCCCCGTATGCCATGAGCAAGTCGGCGCTGGTCGGCCTGACCAAGGGCATGGCCCGCGACCTCGGGCCGCAGGGGATTACCGTGAACAACGTGCAGCCAGGGCCGGTGGACACCGACATGAACCCGGCCAGTGGCGAGTTCGCCGAAAGCCTGATTCCGCTGATGGCGATCGGGCGGTATGGGCAGGCGGACGAAATTGCCAGCTTTGTGGCCTACCTCGCGGGGCCCGAGGCGGGTTACATCACCGGGGCCAGCTTGTTGGCCGATGGTGGGTTTGCGGCCTGATTTCAGCCTGTACCGGCCTCTTCGCGGGGCAAGCCCGCGAAGAGGCCGGTACAGATCAACCACTGACCCCCAGGCTCTGCTCCATGACCTCGAGAAACGCCCGCGCCGCCGGTGTCGGGCTCTGCGCCCAAACGGCATACAGATGGCGCACCGGCGCATCCACCAGCCGCGCTACAGCCACTCCCTCGAAGCCTTGGGCCACGCGCTCCGGCACCAGCCCGAGCGCCATACCCCGCTGCACGAACTTTTCCACCAGGCGAATATGCCCGATCTCGAACTGCACGCGCCTTACCAGCCCCGCCGCCTGAAACGCCTCGTCCGTCTGGCGCCGCGCCCCGGTACCCTCAGGAAAATCCACCAGCACCTGATCCGCCAGGTCTGCCAAAGCCAGCTGCGCCCTGCCCGCCTGCGCATGCCCCGGCGGCAACACGGCCACCAGTTCCTCCCGCGCCAGCAAGCGATGCTGCACCCCTTGCAGCACCTCGCCATGCCACAAGCCAATGAAACCGATATCCAGCCGGCGCTCGCAGACATCGGCAATCAACAGTTCGCTTTTTGCGGTAAGCCAACGCACGTCCACATCCGGGAAACGGCCATGAAACACTGCCAGCACATCGACCAGGTCCAACGCTGTCAGCGAGCTGATTTCGCCAATCGACAATCGCCCCCGAACCTGGCCGCACGCCGCCGCCACGTCATCGGCAATGCGCCTGGCCGCCTCCAGGGCAGGCCGGGCACTGAGCACGAACGCCTCACCGGCAGGCGTCAGGCGAACTCGCCGCGAACTACGCTCGAACAGGCTGACACCCAGCTGCGCTTCCAACCTTGCCACCTGGTGGCTGAGGGCCGACTGCACCACATGGCAACGCTCGGCGGCACGGGTGAAACTGCAGGTGTCGGCCACGGCCAGAGCGTATTCGAGTTGCTTGAGGTTCATCGATCTATCTGCTTTCAAGATTGATAAGCTGAAAACTATACATTGGCGTCATTCAAGACACTTCCAGATACTTGTTACCACTTACTGCCCGCGACGAGATTGCCCATGAAATCCCCCTCCCTGAGCCGCGCCCTGATCCTGCTGATGGCCACCGCCACCGGCCTGGCCGTGGCCAGCAATTACTACGCCCAACCGCTGCTGCACAGCATCGCGCAACAGTTCGGCCTGAGTACCGCCAGCGCCGGCAGCATCGTCATCGCCGCACAACTGAGCTACGGCGCCGGCCTGCTGCTGCTGGCACCGCTGGGTGACCTGTTCGAGCAGCGCCGGCTGATCGTGGTGATGACCGCGATCTCCACCTTGGGCCTGGTCATCAGCGCGTGTGCCCCAAGCCTGCCCTGGTTGCTGCTCGGTACCGCGCTTACCGGCCTGTTCTCGGTGGTAGCGCAGATCCTCGTGCCGATGGCGGCGACCCTGAGCGAGCCGCATCAGCGCGGCCGCGCAGTGGGCACCTTGATGAGTGGGTTGCTGCTCGGCATCCTGCTGGCGCGTACAGCCGCCGGTTTCATGGCCGAGCTGGGCGGCTGGCGCAGTATCTATGTGCTGGCCGCCGTGCTGATGGCACTCACCGCGCTGGCGCTGTACCGCAACCTGCCCGAACACAATAGCCATGCAGGCTTGAAATACCCGGCGCTGATCGGCTCGGTGTTTCGCCTGTTCATCGAAGAGCCGGTGCTGCGCCTGCGCTCGCTGCTCGGCCTGCTGGCGTTCAGCCTGTTCGCGCTGTTCTGGACACCGCTGGCGTTCCTGCTGGCACGCGAGCCCTATCACTACACCGACGCGGCCATCGGGCTGTTCGGCCTGGCCGGCGCCGCAGGTGCACTGGCGGCCAACTGGGCCGGGCGCCTGGCTGACCGTGGCAAGGGCTCGCTGGGCACCACTGTTGGCCTGGCGGCGCTGCTGCTGTCGTGGGTCCCGCTGGGTTTTGCCGAAAGCTCGCTGCTGGCGTTGCTGATCGGCGTGCTGGCCCTGGACCTGGCCGTGCAGCTGGTACACGTGAGCAACCAGAATGCCGTGATCGCCTTGCGCCCTGAAGCACGCACGCGGCTGAATGCCGGCTACATCACCTGTTACTTCATCGGCGGTGCGCTAGGCTCGTTGCTGGGCACGCAACTGTTCCAGCGCCAAGGGTGGATGGGCATCGTGGTGGCAGGCCTGGTGATCGGCACGCTGGCCTTGGTGGTATGGGGCGTTTCGCAGCGCAAGGCCGCCGCGCAACTGGCTTGAAGCCATCAGCGGACGTGACAACCCGCCGCATTACCCTCCGTCGCCTGGCCGTTGACTTGCCTGCCCCGGCGGCGCTCAGTAAGCGCTGGTCACAGACCTTTCGCTGACAGGACGACTCAATGACAAGACTCACGGTGCAATCCGGCGATTTCTTGCAAGGTGAAGGCGAGTTTCGCAATGGATCGCTCACACTCAAGACCCCGCGTAGCCCTTCACCCGGCGAGCGCATCTCACTGGCCCGCATCGCTGACCTGCGCCTGGCCAGCCTGGAGTCCAGCCGCAGCCTGGGCACCGCCCTCGGCTGGGGCGTGGCCGGGGCGCTGGTGGCCGGCCCGGTGGGGTTGCTTGCCGGGCTCTGGCTGGGCGGCAAAGAGGAAGAAGCCACCTTCCTGGCCACCTTCAAGGATGGGCGCAAACTGATGGCCATCACCGACGGCAAGACCTGGTCGAAGATCGACGACACCTGGCGCCAGCATCGCCGCCCGCCACCTGCCGATTGAAGACCCGCAGGACTGGGGCCTGATAAGATAGCGCCCCTTTTTCTGCCTGTTCCGGCCCTTTCGCGGGTGAACCCGCTCCCACAGGTACTGCATTGCTCTCACTGGCAGTGCAATACCTGTGGGAGCGGGTTTACCCGCGAACAGGCCTGCGCGGTCTTTCGCCCCAAGGACGCTCCCTGCATGCCCTTGCTTCGCCCTCACCTGCCCCTGAGCCTGCTCAGCCTGGGCCTGGCCCTGCACACCCCCCACGGCCTGGCACAGGACAGTGTCGAACTGGCCCCGGTGCAGGTCTCCGACAGCTACGGGGATGAGGGCTATCAGGTGCACGAAGCGTCAGTCGGCGGCTTTCAGCCCGCCCCCCTGCTCGACACCCCGGCCTCGGTCAGCGTGTTCAGCCAGCCACTGCTGGAAGACCGCCAGGTCCGCCTGCTCAGCGAAGTGCTGCAAAGTGACGCCTCGGTGGGCGACAGCTATGCCCCGATCGGTTACTACGAAAACTTCAACGTGCGCGGCTTCGAGCTCAACGCCGCCAGCAGCTACCGCATCAATGGCCAGACCATCGCTGGCGAGCAGAACGTGGCGCTGGAAAACAAGCAGCAGGTCGAGTTGCTCAAGGGCCTGTCCGGGTTGCAGAGCGGCGTATCGGAGCCCGGCGGGCTGATCAACTACGTGACCAAGCGCGCTGCCGACGTGCGCAGCGTGACGATTTCGACCAACGCTCAAGGCGAGCGCTACCTGGCCACCGACCTCGGTGGCTGGTTCGGCAGCGAGCGGCAGTTCGGCCTGCGTGCCAACCTGGCGCACGAGGACATCCGCTCCTACGTCGACCATGCCGACGGCCAGCGCGACTTCGCCTCGCTGGCCTTCGACTGGCAGATCAACCCTGATGCCACCTTGCAGCTCGATGCCGAATACCAGCACCGCGAGCAACGTTCTGTGCCGGGCTACCAGCTGCTGGGGGGCAGCGCACTGCCCCACGCCATCGACCCGAGTGACCGCCTGGCCTACCAGCACTGGGCGAAGCCCGTGCAGAACGACGCGTTGAATCTGGGTGGACGCTTCGAATACCGCTTCAACGAGGCCTGGACCGGCACCCTGAGTGCGTCGCGCAGCAAGGTGGTGATCGACGACTACAGTGCCTTCGCCTGGGGCAGCGAAGGTGGCCGGCAAGCGCACTTCAGCCCTGAAGGCGACTACGACATCTATGACTTCCGCAGCCCCGACGATACCCGCCGCACCGACGAGGCCCAGGCCATGCTCAATGGCCATTTCGACGCGCTGGGCATGCAGCACGACCTGACCGTGGGCAGCAGTGCCCGACGTCGCACGCTCGATCAGCGCCCGTATTACAACGAGTGGGTTGGCAGCGGCAACATCTACACCGGCGCACCGCCCGTGGCGCCGTCGAGTCAACAGGTCGGTGCCAGCGAAAGGCGCCTGGACAGCCGCCAGTACGGCCTGTTCGTCAGCGATCGCATCAGCTTCAGCGAACAATGGCAAACCGTTGTTGGCGCCCGCGAAGTGCGCCTGGACGAAAAGACCTGGGACGAGGACGGCGTAGCCGGGCGCCATACCCGGCAATACCAGTTGCTGCCCAATGCTGCCCTGATCTACAAACCACGCCCGGACACCACGGTGTATGCCAGCTATGCCAAGGGCTTGTCGGCGGGTGGCACTGCCCCGTGGTATGCCAGCAACGCGGCCGAGATCCTCGCCCCCACCCTCTCGCACCAGCTGGAGCTAGGCATCAAGCGCGACTGGCAAGGCATGAGCTTCAGCGCCGCACTGTTCCAGATTCGCCAGGCGTACCAATACGCACGCCCGGAAGGCGACGGCAGCTTCACCTATGTGCAACAGGGCCAGCAGAAGAACATCGGCCTTGAACTGGGTGCCAGCGGCTGGGCAACCTCCAACCTGCAACTTCAGGCCAGCGCAGCGGCGATTCGCGCCCGGGTGCAGAACAGCGGCACCGATGCCTATGAAGGCCACCAGGCGATCAACGTGCCGCGACTGCGCGCCGCCCTGCATGCCGAGTACAATCTGCCGGTTCCGGGCCTGGCATTGCTCGGTGGAGCACGCTACAGCGCCAGCAAGTATGCGAGCCAGGCCGGTAACGTCGAGGTGGGTGGGTACACTGTGTTCGACATCGGTAGCCGCTACCGCACGCAGATCGGTGGGTATGACACCGTGCTGCGGCTGACGGTGGATAACGTCTTCGACAAGCGCTACTGGCGCGATGTGGGGGATTACCTGGGCGACAACTACCTGTTCCAGGGGGCACCGCGAACGGCGCGGCTGTCTGCCTCAGTGAACTTTTGAGTCTCTGGAGCGAGTGACGGCCTTGTAGGAGCGGCCTTGTGTCGCGAAAGGGCTGCGAAGCAGCCCCAGCAATTTGTGCGTCTGCGCTGAAACCCTGGGGCTGCTTCGCAGCCCTTTCGCGACACAAGGCCGCTCCTACAAGGCCCCAGAATGCAAAAAGCCCCCGAACTTTTCAGCTCGGGGGCTTTCGCAGAATGTGGCGGTGAAGAAGGGATTTGAACCCTTGATACGATTTCTCGTATACACACTTTCCAGGCGTGCTCCTTCGACCACTCGGACACTTCACCGTTTTCTCTTCAAGGCTTTCACCCCGTCGAGGCGCGCTAATTTAGTGGAAGAGCTTTTCTTTGGCAAGCATTTTTTTCAAATTTTTCATGCATTTAAGCCAACCCACTGAAAACCCGAGGTTGCCAGGGCAAAGCGGCCAATCTGGCCAGCGCTTTTTCTCGTCACAAACACTGCACCCTCGCCGCACAAGGCATTGCAGCCCGACGCTGACTGGCCGGTCAGCCTTGCTGCTTTACCTGGCTCGCGGTGCTGGGTAACGTCTTCGCCACGTCACCCTAAGGATTGCGCCATGAGCGAGCTGATTACCTACCACGCCGAAGACGGCATCGCCACCCTGACCCTGAACAACGGCAAGGTCAACGCCATCTCGCCGGATGTCATCGCGGCCTTCAATGCCGCCCTCGACCGCGCCACGCAGGAACGCGCCGTGGTGATCATCACCGGCCAGCCAGGCATCCTCTCGGGTGGCTACGACCTCAAGGTGATGACCTCGGGCCCTAAAGAAGCCGTCGCCCTGGTCACCGCCGGTTCCACCCTGGCCCGCCGCCTGCTCTCGCACCCGTTCCCGGTGATCGTCGCCTGCCCCGGCCATGCCGTGGCCAAGGGCGCTTTCCTGCTGCTGTCGGCCGACTACCGCATCGGTGTCGAAGGGCCGTACAAGATCGGCCTGAACGAAGTGCAGATCGGCATGACCATGCACCACGCCGGCATCGAACTGGCCCGCGACCGCCTGCGTCGCTCGGCCTTCCACCGCTCGGTGATCAATGCCGAAATGTTCGAGCCCAAGGATGCCCTGGATGCCGGTTTCCTCGACAAGGTAGTACCAGCCGAGCAGCTGCTTGAGGTCGCCCTGGGCGTGGCGCGCGAGCTGAAGAAGCTGAACATGCTGGCGCACAAGAACACCAAGCTGAAGGTGCGCAAGGCGCTGCTGGATAGCCTTGACGAGGCGATCCTGCTCGACCAGGGCCACATGGGCTGACCGGTACTGGCCCTTTCGCGGGTAAACCCGCTCCCACAGGTATCACTGCCCATGGGTGCAGCGCTGTCGCTGTGGGGGCGGATTACCCGCGAAGAGGCCGCACCGGCTCACACCAGGGTTTGCCCCGGCCAGTGCACAGCCGTACACTGCGTCGCGACTGTCTGGTGTGAGTCGTACCATGCTTTACTCGCTTCGCATGTTCCTGCTGGGGCTGCATTTTCTGCTGGTGGGCTTCATCGGCCTGCTGATCGGCCTGCTGCGCCCCTTCAACCGCGATAACAGCCGTGTCTTCGCGCGCCTCTACAGCGTGCCAGCCACCTGGCTGATGCGCATCAAGGTCAAGGCCGAAGTCGGCCCGCTGTGGGACCAGCCGCCCGGCTGCGTGATCGTCGCCAATCACCAGTCCAACTTCGACCTGTTCATCCTCGGCCATGTGGTACCGCAACGCACCGTTGCCATTGGCAAAAAGAGCCTCGGCTGGATCCCGCTGTTCGGGCAGCTGTTCTGGCTCGGTGGCAATGTGCTGATCGACCGTAAAAACGCCTACCAGGCGCGCAAGGCCATGCAGACCATCACGCGCATCCTGCAAGACGACACCTCGATCTGGATCTTCCCGGAAGGCACGCGCAACCCCGACGAACAGTTGCTGGCGTTCAAGAAAGGCGCCTTTCACATGGCCGTGGAGGCCGGCGTGCCGATCGTCCCGGTGTGCGTCAGCCGCTATGCCCGGCGCCTGAGCCTGAACAGCTGGCGGCGGCGGACCGTGATCGTGCGCTCGTTGCCGCCGATCGCCACCCGCGGCCTCAGCCAGCAGGACCTGCCCGCGCTGATCGAACAGTGCCGCACACAGATGCAGCTGTGCATCGATAACATGGAAAACGAACTGGCAAAGGCCTAGGTTGCTTTCGTCGCCAGCAGCTTGCGCCGCCAGTTGCTCTACAGCCAACTACAGCCCAAGCTGTAACCCGTGTACAACCGAACAAGTGGATAACCATGGGTCGAGTCGTGGCATCGGCGGTGTATGCCGCCGGCAGAAAGGTCACCAACATCAATATCGACGAAGGCAGCGAGTGGGCGCGCAAGCCGGGGCACTTCGTGTGGATTGGCCTGGAAGAACCCAACGCCGAGGAGCTGGCCAACTTGCAGTGCCAGTTCAACCTCCACGAACTGGCCATCGAGGATGCGCTGGAAAAACACAGCCGGCCCAAGCTGGAAACGTTCGGTGACGCGCTGTTCATCGTCACCTATTCGCCAGTCCGCCATCAGGGCAAGCTGGAGTTCATCGAAACTCACATCTTCGCCGGCAACGGCTACATCATCACCTGCCGCAATGGCCACTCGAAATCCTACGCGCTGGTGCGCCAGCGCTGCGAGGCGCGCCCGCTGCTGCTGGAACATGGCGAAGACTTCGTGCTGTATGCCCTGCTCGACTTCGTCACCGAGAACTACCAGCCGGTCAGCGAGGCCATTCATGGCGAGATCGAGGAGCTGGAACAGAGCGTGCTGAGCACCACGCTGCAGGAGGAAGATATCCAGCGCCTGCACGGCCTGCGCCGCGACATCCTGCGCCTGCGCCGCTATGTGGCGCCGATGGTGGAAATCAGCGAGGAACTGCAGCGCCTGAGCTTCCCGTTCATCGACAAGAACATGCGCCCGTACTTTCGTGATGTGCAGATCCACGTGACGCGGCAGATGGAGGACCTGGCCGGGATTCGCGACATCGCCAGCCAGACCATCGAAATCGGCATGCTGCTGGAATCGTCACGGCAGAGCATCGTGCAGCGCAAGTTCGCCGCGTGGGCGGCGATCCTGGCCTTCCCCACGGCGATTGCCGGGATCTACGGGATGAACTTCCAGAACATGCCAGAGTTGGGGTGGCACTATGGCTACTTCGCAGTGCTGGGTGTGATCGCGCTGGGGTGTACGGGGTTGTTTGCCAGCTTCAAGAAAGCCGGCTGGCTTTAGATTGCCGGGGGCGCTTTGCGCCCCGGCATTTGATCAGGCGGCGCTGTCGCTGGCCTTGGCCGGCTGCTGGATGAAGCGCAGCATCCATTCGCCCACTAGGTCGCCCTGGTGCTCGGTGGCCAGGCTGGCAATCGCCTTTTGGTACACCTCGTCCCCGAGGTACTCCTGACGCGCATCGAGCAGCGCCCGCGAGTAGTCGTGGACGAACTCCGGGTGGCCCTGGAAACAAAGCACCTGGTCGCGGATGTGATACGCCGCATTCGGGCAGAAGTCGCTGGAGGCAATTACCGTGGCGCCTTCCGGCAGCTCGGTGACCTGGTCTTGATGGCTGATCAGCAAGGTCAGCTCGGAAACCTCCGGGTCCATCCACGGTGCATGCGCCGCCAGCGAGTAGCGGTGCACGCCCACGCCCCAGCCCTGGTCGGCGCGCTCGGCCTTGCCACCCAGGGTCAATGCCAGCAGCTGATGGCCGAAGCACACACCCAGCAGCTTCTCGCCACGCTCGTAGAGTTTGAGCAGGTAGGCCTTGAGCGTCTGGATCCAGGGGTCGCTGCCGAACGAGTCGGCCTTGCTGCCCGTCACCAGGTACGCATCGAAGCGTTCGCCGTCGGGCGGGTACACGCCGTTCATCACGTTGTACACACGAAACTCGGCTGCGATCGGCTGACGCGAGAAGAGCTGCTCGAACATCCTTCCGTAGCCCTGATACTGCGCGGTCAACTCCGGTCGCAGGACATCGGTTTCAAGGATGCAGATGCGTAACGACATAGGGATAGTCCTGAACGACATGGGTGGGAATCTGCTGTAGAGACTGACGCGAAAGCCACGTACAAGCAAGTAGGCTGCACTGACGAACGGTCACAATTTGTCGAATATCCAGGGAGGGATCTGCGGCTGTCTAGGCAGAGCTTGCCAGCGCGATGGCTAAAGGCCTCATAGCCAAACAGCATCATACATAACCCCTTTAGAACAAAGCGTTCTCGACAATGCATGACGTTCGCCCTGTGGGTGGTTTATATCCACATACATGAGGCAAGCAGACCCGACAAGGAAGCCACCGGGTATTCAGGAATAACAACAAGAAGGCGGTCCGCCATGTTCAGACAATCGAAACTTCGCCAAGCCGGGCTCATCCTCTTCGCCACGACTTTGCTGCTGATTCTTCCCAACCTCACGCGGTTGTTCGGCTGACAGCGTCAATGCTTCGCTTGGGTTAATCTTCCGGTTTTCTGGTCGGAGATTACCCATGCGTCATTGCCTGGCCCTGCTAGCCCTGTTGTTGAGCCTGCCGCTGTCGGCGGCGCAGTTGCACCTGGAGCTGGGTGACAGTGCCCGGCAATGGTCCAGCGAAGCGCTGTTGAGGCACCCTCAGGCCCGCGATATCGACATCGATCAGGACGTTTCGTACAAGCGGCCCATGCATTTTCGCGCCGTGCCACTGGCAGCGCTGCTGCAAGGGGTAAAGCCCGAAGACCATCTGCAGGCGGTGGCGCTGGACGGTTTTGCCGCGGAAATGCCAGCCGGGCCGCTACTGCAGCAGGCGCCGGCACGCGCCTGGCTGGCAGTCGAGGACCCGGCCAAACCGTGGCCTGCGCTGGGTGACGGCAAGCCGAGCGCCGGGCCGTTCTACCTGGTATGGACCAACCCGCAGGCCAGCGGCATTCGCCCCGAACAATGGCCATTCCAGGTCGCCACGATCCGCCGCCTGGCGCCGGTCGAACAACGTTTCCCGGCACTGCTGCCCGACCCCAGGCTGGGAGCCAATGACCCGGTACGCCAGGGCTTCGCCCTGTTCCAGCAGAACTGCCTGGCCTGCCATCGGCTCAATGGCGCGGGGGATGCCCAGTTCGGGCCGGACCTGAATGTGCCGCACAACCCGACCGAGTATTTCCGGCCTGAGTATCTGCGCAGGTACATTCGTGATCCGCAGAGCTTGCGGCAATGGCCGCAGGCACGAATGCCTGGGTTTGCCGAGAGTGTGCTGAGTGAGCAGGAGCTGGATGCATTGCTGGCTTATTTGGGGCATATGGCCGGGCGCAGGCCTTGAAATCGAGGGACCTTCATCGCGGGCGGGCCCGCGAGGAAGGCCACATATTGTTTTCAGGCAGTCAGCCTTTCCTGCTTGACGCCCCACCCTTCGACTTCGCCGCCACAAGGTGAAACGACCTGCTCGAAGGCCTCCTCGAAATCACCAATCCCGCCATAGGTGGCATACATGACCTTGCTCAGTTCCAGGTGCCACGCGCCATCGTCCAGTTCACGCACCTGAGCATTCAACGATTCGCCACGAAACTGCCCGGCTGCCCGCCGCGCGCCGGCTTCATCTGGAAATACCGCGTAGAACTCGATGGGGTGGATGCGGGTAAAGTCGAAACCGCCAGCTTTCATCTGGCGCAGGACATTGCTGCTGATATCGTCGTTCAGGCTGCTCATGAATCGTCCTCCCGAATAATGCGATGGATAGACTTTCCGTGCACTACGCACCTGCCGGCAATGCCGACAGATCGAGCTGATGCAAGACGCGAATTGAATGGGTGCAGGCCCGCAGAAAAGGCCGGCACCTTCCACCAGCGTAGTGCCTGCACCGGCACCACGCCAACCGGTGGTTCAGGGCGCTTCGTGGATGCTGGTGATAATCACGCCGGTCTGCTCCTTGAGCCAGCGTGCAGTGGGTGACGGGGCGCGGTCCTGAAAGTCGTTGAGGTCCAGCTCATCCATGACCGGAAACAGATGCGAACGGATGGCGCGAGCCGCCTCCTCTTCGCTGGGGCACTGTTCACCGTGCAGCAGCAAGGTGGTTGGCTCGCCTTTCTGATCGGCAAAGATGACTTCCCACTCTTTCATTGACTAGCCCTCTGGATCAAAGAACACCCGGTGAGTGACGCCTGTAGATGCAGACCTTGGCCCCAGACATTCGTTCCGGCAACAAAAAGGGCCGCATTGCGGCCCCTTTGTACTCACTGATTGCTGCCTGATGCTTATTTCTTCGGCGTACCGTGGACGACACCGGCGGTGTTGTCCAGCAAGCTCTTGGTCGCCGTCTGGATGAAGGCTTCGAGCTGCTGCAGCATCTGCGGCTGCTCCGGGCTTTCGATCAGTTCGGCCTTGAACTCGCTGCCCAGCTGGTAGCGGTACATGCGCGGGCTCATGTCCTTGGACTCGATGAGCAGGTGATCGCCCTTGACCAGGCCGACGATCTGCTCGCTGCCCGATGGCTTGATCATGCCGATGCCCGGGTCACCCTCAGGCAGGTTGAGCAGGTCGCGGCCCCAGCACTGATGACGCGTTTCGCCACCCAGGCGGCCCATGATGGTCGGCACGATGTCGACTTGGGTACCAACAGTGTGGTTGACCGCACCGAACTTCTCCTGGATGCCCGGCGCGATCAGCAGCAGCGGCACGTTGAAGCGGCCCAGGTCAAGCTCGGTGACCTGCTGCTGGTTGCCGAAGCCGTGGTCGCCGACGATCACGAACAGGGTGTCCTTGAAGTACGGCTCTTTACGCGCCTTCTCGAAGAACTGGCCCAACGCCCAGTCGGAGTAGCGCATGGCGGTCAGATGCTCGTCCAGGCGACCAAGCCCTGTGACCTTTTCCACCGGCAGGTTGCTTGGCAACGCGTACGGCGTGTGGTTGGACAGGGTCTGCAGCAGCGCGTAGATCGGCTTCTTCTGGTCGTGCTTGGCCAGTTCCTCGTTACCGCGGTCGAACATGTCCTGGTCGGACACGCCCCAGGTCGGGTCGGAGAACACCGGATTGACGAAGTCGTTACGGCCGATGAAGGTGGTCATGCCCTGGTTGCCGAAGAACCCGGACTGGTTGTCCCAGGCGAAGTCGCCGTTGTAGACATAGACGTCGTCGTAGTCGCGGGCGCTGAGCAGTGCCGGCAGGCCCGACAGCTTATGGCCACCCTCAGGGGTCTGCATCAGGTATTCGAAGCCTGGCAGGTTGGGGAAGCAGGCCATGGTGGCGAACATGCCCTGGTGGGTATGGGTGCCGTTGGAGAAGAAGCGGTCGAACAGCAGGCCTTCTTTGGCCAGCTTGTCGAAGTACGGGGTGATGTTGTTCGGGCTGCCCAGCGCACCGACCGAGTGGCCGGCGAAGCTTTCCATGAGGATCACCACGACGTTCTTGATCGGCAGGGTACGGTCGGCCGGCGGCACGAAGTCGCGGCGTACGGCGGCCTCGTCGGCGTCGACCAGGGTGTCGTTGGCGGTCAGCAGCTGCTTGCGCACGGTCTCGGTGGCCAGCTCTTGCTTCAGCACCGGCTTCCAGATGTTGGCGCGGTCTTCGCCGAAGCGGCTCTTGGCAGCGTCGATCAAGGTCAGGGTGCCGTTCAGGCCCAACTGGTTGACGAAGTTGGAGTCGGTGGTGAAGGCATCACCCCAACGCATCGGCGGGCCCTGGCGCAGGGTGCCACGGGCGGCGACCACCGCCACCAGCAGGATCACCATGAACACCGCCAGGCGGTTGTACCACGGCGCCACGCGCTGTTCGCCGGTACCCCGGGTCAGGCGGTCGATGCCCTTGAACAGCAGGCTCAGCAGCCAGGTGCCGAAGGCCCAGGCCAACAGGTAGCGGACCACCGGGAAGCCGTACCAGAGCATGCTCAGAACGGTTTTCGGGTCTTCCTTGATGTACTGGAAAACCAGGCCGTTGAGGCGCTGGTGGAACTCACGGTAGAAGTCCATCTCCATCAGGCCGAGGAACATCACCACGCTCGAGGCGAGGGTCAGCCAGAAGCGGAACAGCCCGCGCCGGGCCATGAGCCAGGGGCTCAGCATCGCCAGCAGCAGAGGAATGCTCAGGTACACCACCACCCGCAGGTCGAAGCGCAATCCGTTGAAAAAGCCTTCGGCGACGGTCGAGTAAGGGGTGTCGCCGATCATGTCGCTGTTGTAGACCAGTAGCGCCAGGCGCACCAGGCTGAGCATCAACATGATCACCAGGCCGCTGAGCAGCGTATAGGCCAGGTGCGATTTCAAGGTCGGCGTGAACGCTCGCGCGCCCTGTTGCCTCAAGGCATCCGTGTTAGCCATGAATGGGAAGGTCCTAGGATTGCGGTTTGCGGAGGTGGCGTTGGGGCTGGCCCAACGCAAGCATTATGCGGGAGCGGATTCTGTTTAATCCAATGTGAAAATTTTGTCACGTCACTATTGCTGATTTTGTCTGGGACGCAGCTTTCATGGACGGACATTGCCCCGCGGCCCGGCAATCGCCCAGATCACCAGGCCGATCACTGGCAGCAGGGCTATCAGCAGGATCCACAACACCTTGATACCTACCTCGCTGCCGCTCTTGATCACGTTGAGAATTGCCCAGATGTCGAGGGCGAGGATAATCAGGCCGACCAGGCCATTGAAGGTAGAGCCCATGCCACGTTCTCCTTGAAAGGCTGTTGCTCAGCATAGTCCTCTATTGGAGCGATAGAAGTGAATCCTTGGCCTGCCGGGCAGGTCACTACCTACACTGCAAGCATTCCTGCATTCGAGGTTCTTATGCCCCCTGCTCACAGCCAAAGCGCCACCCCGCCCTCCCTGCTGAACGCCTGGCGCGAGCAATTGCTCGGCAGCCCATGGCTCAGCGCGGGCCTGGGCGTGAGCCTGCTGGCAGTCGTCGTGCTGCTGGTGGCCAGCTTCTGGAACGCCATCAACGGCGACCACGCCGACAACCTGCACCTGGCTGCGCTCGGCGGGCTTTCCGGTTTTGCCGCTACCGCCTTGGGTGCGGTGCTGGCGGTAGTACTGCGCGATGTCAGCGCACGCAGCCAGGATGTGATGCTCGGCTTTGCCGCCGGCATGATGCTCGCTGCCAGTTCGTTCTCGCTGATCCTGCCAGGCCTGGATGCCGCCCGCGCAATCACCGGCAATGGCCCGGCAGCGGCGTTCACCGTGGTGCTGGGCATGGGCCTGGGCGTGCTGCTGATGCTCGGCCTCGACCGCTTCACCCCGCACGAACATGAGAGCACCGGCCCTTGCGGGCCGGAGGCCGAGCGCATCAGCAGGGTCTGGCTGTTCGTGCTGGCGATCACCTTGCACAACCTGCCCGAAGGCATGGCGATCGGGGTGAGCTTCGCCAATGGCGACATGAACATCGGCCTGCCGCTGACCAGCGCGATCGCCATCCAGGACATCCCCGAAGGCCTGGCCGTGGCCCTGGCCCTGCGGGCAACCGGGCTATCGAACCTCAAGGCTGCGCTGGTGGCGATTGGTTCGGGGCTGATGGAGCCCTTGGGCGCGGTGATCGGCCTGGGCATCTCCACCGGCTTTGCCCTGGCCTACCCGATCAGCATGGGGCTGGCGGCGGGGGCGATGATCTTCGTGGTGTCCCACGAGGTGATTCCCGAGACTCACCGTAACGGGCATCAGACGTCGGCGACCCTGGGGTTGATGGGTGGGTTTGCGGTGATGATGTTTCTGGATACCGCGCTGGGGTGAATTTTATTGGTTACCTGTGCTGGCCTCTTCGCGGGCTCGCCCGCTCCCACAGGGTGGCATACGCTTCGAGATTGTGCGGACCCTGTGGGAGCGGGCAAGCCCGGGAAGAAGCAAACGGTGTAATCAGACGTGAACCGCGACCTTCAAAGCCTCCAGCGCCGGCTCCACCTTGATCCCCACCTCTGCCCCCAGCTCCAGCGCCCGCGCCAGGTCCTGCTGGCCAACCATCACCATCTGCAACTCGTCATCGAGCAGCTGGCTGAAGTTAAGCAGTACATAACCGCCCGCTTCCTTGTTCAACGCGCCCATCTGCACCTGGATGCGGTTGAGTGCGGTCAGCGGCTCGGTGCGCGCCAGCTGCTTGGGCTTGAGGGTGAACGGCACGCTCTGGTCGAACGAATCGCTGATGCGCTGGAACAGCTCCTGGTAGCTGTCGGCCTGGAATACCACGGTGTCTGGCAGGCTGCCGAGCACGACCCACTCACCCAGCGGGATCGGGAAGCTGTCGTCGTAGTTGATGTCCGGGTTGGCGGCGAGAAAGGCAGCGGGGTCGGCGTAGGCCTGGGCGGCCTCGTCGGCGATGCGCTCGATATCCTCATCGCGCATGCAGCCGGCGCCGACGAGGCTGATGAATTCGAGCAACTGGTTTTTCATGAAAGGGGGCCTGCGACGGGTGAAAAGTCGCCAAGGATAGCCGCAAATGCCCCCGGGCGGTTAGCCGGCCAGCGCTTGCAGGCGTGCGGCAGCGTCAACCGCGCCCATGGTCTGCGCCGCCATCAGCGCCGTGGCGCCACGGGCGTCCTGGTGCGCCGGGTCGGCGCCCTGGGCCAGCAGATAGTCGACAATCTCTGTGCGGTTGAACATCGCCGCCAGCATCAGTGCGGTGCGCCCATCCTGCGCAGCAGCATCCACAGGGACGCCGCTTTCCAGTAACAGGCGAATCATCGCCAGATCACCCTTGAATGCCGCACCGGCGATGGGCAACTGGCCATTGTCGTTGGCGATCAACGGGTCGGCCCCCTGGGCCAACAGCACCCGCACCGCTTCATGATGGCCGTGGTAGCTGGCCAGCATCAGCAAGGTATCGCCCTTGTGATTGCGCAGGTTCGCCGGCAGGCCGCTGGCCAACAGGCGGCCAAGCATCTCGGCGTCGCCCTGGCGGGCACGCTCGAAGACCTGCTCGGCAAACGCGGCGGTCTCGTCCTCGGTCATGGCGGTGGCGGTGGGTTGAGCGGACATCGGGAACCTCCTGGCATAAATGATTGCCCAAGTCTTTGTCAGGCATGCCATTGCGGTCAAAGGTTCAGATTCTATCGGGCCAATAGGAACAACCCGCGCCGTGCAAAATGCACTATGCAAAATGCACGACCATGCAGCCTGCACGATATCGCTGGTGGAAAAATTACCTAACTCACTGTATTTACTAGATTTTTCCCACTCTCAATTTCTGGCACGGTCACTGCAACAATCAACTCACGTCTGCACCCCCAAACAGTCAGGAGTTGATATGGACCTCATTCAGGAAAAATTCGTCTCGGTATTCCCGGCCTACCAGGTCGCTACCCAGCCCCGCCCTGACGGTGGCGTGCTGCTGACCCTGCGCGCCGCCGATGGCAAAGTGACCCGCCGCGTGCTGACCTACGGCCAACTGCACAGTGCCGAGCAGCTCTCTTGGGCCATCAGTGCCATCCGCCGTGACCTGGCCGAGCAGGCCAGTGAACTGCCTGTGATTTCCATGCTGCAAAGTCAGCAGCGGTTTGCGCTGCCGACCTACCGTTAAGCGTTTGTCTGCACCGGCCCTTTCGCGGCTAAAGCCGCTCCCACAGGTACTGCATTGCCCTTAGGGATGGCGGGGTTCATGTGGGAGCGGCTTTAGCCGCGAAGAGGCCGGGACAGGCATTACAGCTCGTCGATCCCGAGAAACGCCCGAGCAGTCGCATCGCCGGTAAACCGCGGCTCCACGCCCTGCTCACTGCCAAACAGGCGCAACGCCAGGCAGAACGGATTGTCGCCCAGCTCCACCCAGCGCCGCGTCCCTGCCGGCACCACAAGCTGGTCTCCCTTTTCACACAGCACCGCATATACAAACTCGCCCAGGCGCAGGCCAACCTGCGCGCGGCCGCTTACCACATTGAACACTTCGTCGCTGGCGTGCACATGCTCGTCACGTACATCCACCTGGGCCGCGTCGAGGCCATCACGGTTGAGCAGCGTGAACGCCGCACTGCCGTGGGCCGTCATCAATTGGTCAAGGTGTTCACGGCAGGCCTCGAGCACTTCAGCCTCGCTACTGCCGGGGCGCACGCGCAGCGCCAGCGGGCTGTGGCTGAAGCACACGCCCTGCTCGGCCAGGGTCGCGGTAATGTCGTCGTGGTGGGTCAGCACCTTGTTCGGCAAGCCTGGGCTGGACGGGTGGAAAACACAGAGGATGCTCATCGGCTGCTGGTCCTGGTCGATTTCGAACGAGTGGCAATGATAACGGCTGCCGCCAACGCTGCGGCGCTGGCCATACCAAAGGTGAAGGACGGCCCCAGCAGTTTCCAGCTGTAGCCTGAATACAAGGCGCCCAGCGCACCACCGGTACCCGACAGCGCCGCGTACAGTGCCTGGCCCTGGCCTTGCTGGCGGGCACCGAAACTGGCCTGCACGAAGGCGATGGACGCAGCGTGAAAGCAACCAAAGGTGGCCGCGTGCAGCAACTGGGCGAACACCAGCACCGCGGGCTCACTTGCCAGGTTGCCCAGCAGCAGCCAGCGCAGCGCCGCCAGCAGGAAGCTGACCAGCAACACCCGCTGCACGCTGATGCGGGCGAACAGGCGGCTCATCACCATGAACATCAGCACTTCGGCCACCACCCCCAGGGCCCACAGCAAGCCGATGGCACCGCGGCTATAGCCCAGGTGTTCGAGGTGCAGGGTAAGGAAGGTGTAGTACGGGCCGTGGCTGAGCTGCATCAGCGCCACACAGATATAGAAGGCGATCACCCCCGGCGCGGTCAATTGGCGCAGGAAACCGCCCGCCTCCCGTCGCTCGCCCTGCTCCACCGGCTGCGCGTTGGGCACCCACAAGCTGGCGGCGACGATGCCGGCCATGATGGTCACCAAGGCCACCGGGTAGATATCCAGGCTCAGCCATTCGAACAGCCGCCCCAGGCCGACCACGGTGAGGATGAAGCCGATCGAACCCCACAGGCGCACCTGGCTGTAGCGCGAGGTCTGCCCGTGCAGGTGGGCCAGGGTGATGACTTCGAACTGCGGCAGCACCGCGTGCCAGAAGAACGCATGCAGCGCCATGACCAGCGCCAGCCAGGCGTAGCTCTTGCCGAAGAAGATCAGCGAGAAGGTGGCCAGGGTCGACAAGGCGCCCAAGCGCACGATCAGCAGGCGCTGGCCGCTACGGTCACCGAGCCAGCCCCACAGGTTGGGAGCAACGCAGCGCATCAGCATGGGGATGGCCACCAGCTCGCCGATGCGGGCCGGGGAAAAACCCAGGTGGTCGAAGTACAGGGCCAGGAACGGGGCGGTGGAGCCCAGCAGGGCGAAGTAGAACAGGTAGAAGCTGGACAGGCGCCAGTAGGGGATCGGGAACATGGAGTGGGCCTTGTGTGAGCCTGCTCCGGCCTCTTCGCGGGCTCGCCCGCTCCCACAGGGACCGCACAATATCGAAGGTTGTGGTGATCCTGTGGGAGCGGGCGCGCCCGCGAAGAGGCCGGGCCTGGCTAGATCAGAGCTGGCCCAGCACCGGGGTGTTGACCTTCACGTCAGCGTTCTGCGCACGGTGGCGCAGCAGGTGGTCCATCAGCACGATGGCCATCATCGCTTCGGCGATCGGGGTGGCGCGGATGCCGACGCACGGGTCATGACGGCCCTTGGTGATCACGTCGACCGGGTTGCCGTCGACGTCGATCGAACGGCCAGGCACGGTGATGCTGGAGGTCGGCTTCAGCGCCAGATGGGCGACAATAGGCTGGCCCGAGCTGATACCACCGAGGATGCCGCCGGCGTTGTTGCTGAGGAAACCTTCCGGGGTCAGTTCGTCACGGTGTTCGGTGCCGCGCTGGGCAACGCTGGCGAAACCGGCGCCGATTTCCACGCCCTTCACCGCGTTGATGCTCATCAGCGCGTGGGCCAGTTCGGCGTCGAGGCGGTCGAAGATCGGCTCGCCCAGGCCCGGCATCACGCCTTCGGCCACCACGGTGATCTTGGCCCCGACCGAATCCTGGTCGCGACGCAGCTGGTCCATGTAGGCCTCGAGCTCCGGCACTTTGCTCGGGTCAGGGCTGAAGAAGGCGTTGTCCTCCACCGAATCCCAGCTCTTGAACGGGATTTCGATCGGGCCCAGCTGGCTCATGTAGCCACGCACCTGGATGCCCTGGGTGGCCAGGTATTTCTTGGCGATGGCACCGGCGGCCACGCGCATGGCGGTTTCCCGCGCCGAGCTGCGACCACCGCCGCGGTAGTCGCGGATACCGTACTTGTGGTGGTAGGTGTAGTCGGCGTGGGCCGGGCGGAACAGGTCCTTGATCGCCGAGTAGTCCTTGGACTTCTGGTCGGTGTTGCGTATCAGCAGGCCGATCGAGCAGCCAGTGGTACGGCCTTCGAATACGCCGGAGAGAATCTCCACTTCATCGGCTTCCTGGCGCTGGGTAGTGTGCCGGCTGGTGCCGGGCTTGCGCCGGTCGAGGTCATGCTGCAGGTCGGCGAGGGAGATTTCCAGGCCAGGAGGGCAACCATCGACAATGGCGACCAACGCCGGGCCATGGCTTTCGCCAGCGGTGGTGACAGTGAACAGCTTGCCGTAGGTATTGCCGGACATGGACGCTCCGCGAAATCTGCCTGAGATGAACGAAAGCGGGCAGTATACAGATGGATTGCTTGCCTGTGCTGACGTCTTCGCGGCGGTTCGGCGCCTCGATGACCCGCTGCCACGGGGACTGCACAAAGCCTGCAGCAGGTTTACCCATGAAAAGGCCAGACCTGCCACATACAACTGGCGAACCTTCCCGCAAACATTGGGTCGAACCGTCATCTCCCCACTGTAGTACCGCATGATGTCGCGCCTCGTCGCCTTGTTCCTCCTGCTGTGCACGGGCCTGGCCCAGGCCGCTGCCCCCACCGTGCTGCAACGCCCCATCGACCTCGATACCGGTCAAGGCGTGCTGCATGGCAGCCTGCTGCTGCCGCAACAGGCCACGCCACCGCCGGTGGTGCTGATCATCGCCGGCTCCGGCCCCACCGACCGCGACGGCAACAACCCGGCCTCGGGGCGCGTCGACAACCTCAAGCGCCTGGCCCTGGTGCTGGCCAACGAGCACATCGCCAGCGTGCGCTACGACAAGCGCGGGGTGGCCGCCAGCCAGCCGGCTACGCCCGATGAGCGCGACCTCAGCGTGCAGCGCTACGTCGACGACGTGGTGGCCTGGAGCCGCAAGCTCAAGGCTGACCCACGCTTCGGCCCGCTGATCCTGGTCGGCCACAGTGAAGGGGCGCTCATCGCCAGCCTGGCCGCCGAACGTGCCGGCGCCAGCGCGGTGATCACCCTGGCCGGCATGGGCCGGCCACTGGCGGACGTGCTGCGCGAACAACTGGCCCAGCGCATGTCGCCTGCTTTACTGGCCGGTGGCAGCGCCCTGCTCGACCGCCTGCAGGCCGGGCAGACCAGCCTGGACGTGCCAGCACCGCTGCGCCAGGTGTTCCGCCCCAGCGTGCAGCCCTACCTGATCACCCTGCTCCAGCAGGACCCGGCGCAGGCCTTCGCCCGCCTGCCGATGCCGGCGCTGATCGTCCAGGGCCGCAATGACGTGCAAGTCGACGTGGCTGACGCCGAACGCCTCAAGGCGGCCAAGCCAGACGCCCAGCTGGTGCTGATCGACGGCATGAACCACATGCTGCGCATCAGCCCCAAGGACATGCACCAGCAGCGTGACAGCTACCTCAACCCGGAATTGCCGTTGGCCCGGGAGCTTGGCGAGCGGGTGGTCAGCTTCATTCACCAGTTGCCTTCGGCCTGACCCTCAAACATCGGCTAAACCTGCCGATAACGCGGTATTGGTGCTGAATGGGAGCGTTTTTCGGTCCTTTTCAGCACCCGCCCGTATCTGAGGAAACGCCTAGATGACCGATGCCCCTGCCGCCGTCGAACCGGCCGAAGAGCCGCACGCTCCGGAACCTGCTGCCCTGCCTTGGGCCGACCTTGCCGTCGAACATTTCCAGCTGCTGCGCCTGGCGCCTTTGCCCACCGACCGCAACAGCGGTGCGCGGCCATTGCGCTTCGTCGAGTTCGCCTACGCCGAGCGCCATGACCAGGCCCACAGCCTGCTGCGCATGGAAATCCGCCTTCCGGGGCAAAAGGTACGCAAGGAACAGAACCAACTGGATGTGCGGGTAGACCACGCCGAGCGCCTGGTGACCCTCGGCAGCGACAGCGGCCTGCAACTGGAGCCGCTGAACCGTGGCCTCGGCCGCTTCATGCTCGGCCAGGCCGTGCAGTGGCTGCAGCGTCGCTGGTCGAACTACCGGGTCGAAGGCATGGCGTTGCCGAACAAGGATGCGCTGAACGAAGACACTCGCCTGCGCCGCGACCGTTTCATTACCGCCAGCGGCCTGGAAGTGGAATACGCCGATCCGCAGCACCTCAAGGGTCGCACCCTCGACACCACGGTGAGCCAGCTCAAGGGCGGCTGGAATACCGAGAAGGTGCAGCAGTTGAGCATGCTGGATGCGGCGGGCATGTTGCAGCAGGCCGAGCAACAGTTGCTGGAGAAAGAGGGGCAACTGCGCGAACGGGATGAACGGGTAGCCAAGTACCGGCGTGAGGACAGCGGGTTGCGCTTCACCATCACCTGCCTGGTGGCGTTTGCCGTGTTCCAGGCGGGGTTGCTGATCTGGATCGCTACCCGGTAAACAGCTGGGGCCGCGTTGCGGCCCTTTCGCGACACAAGGCCGCTCCTACAGAAAAACGCGTACTCCTGTAGGAGCGGCCTTGTGTCGCGAAAGGGCTGCACAGCAGCCCCGGCAATCCAGCGTCAGACGCGAGCCTTGAACAGCTCCTGGTGCTGACGGCACTGCTCGGCGGTAAGCATGAACACGCCATGCCCGCCACGCTCGAACTCCAGCCAGGCGAAGTCGACTTCCGGGTACAGCGCCTCGACATGTACCTGGCTGTTGCCAACCTCGACGATCAGCAAACCTTTGTCGGTCAGGTGGTCGCCTGCCTCGGCCAGCATCCGCCGTACCAGGTCCAGGCCGTCGTTGCCGCAGGCCAGGCCCATTTCCGGTTCGTGGTGATATTCGGCCGGCATGTCGCCGAAGTCCTCTGCATCGACATACGGCGGGTTGGACAGGATCAGGTCGAAACGCTGCCCCGGCAGGCCGGCAAAGCCGTCACCCTGCACGGTGAACACGCGCTCGTCGAGGCCATGGCGCTCGATGTTCTGGTTGGCCACCTCCAGCGCGTCGAACGACAGGTCGGCCAGCACCACTTCGGCCTCGGGGAACACTTCGGCAGCCACGATACCGATGCAGCCGGAGCCGGTGCAGAGGTCGAGGATGCGCGCCGGCTCCTGCGCCAACCAGGGTTCGAAGCGCTTTTCGATCAGCTCGCCGATCGGCGAACGGGGCACCAGTACGCGCTCGTCGACGATGAACGACATGCCACAGAACCAGGCTTCGCCGAGCAGGTAGGCGGTTGGCACGCGGTCCTCGATGCGGCGCTTGAGCAAGTGCTGCAGGCGTACCCGCTCGTCATCCTCCAGCTGGCAGTCCAGGTAGCTATCGGCGATTTCCCACGGCAGGTGCACGGCGCCCAGCACCAGCAGGCGGGCTTCGTCCCAGGCATTGTCGGCGCCATGGCCGAAGAACAGCTCGTGCTCATGGAAGCGGCTGACCGCCCAGCGGATATGGTCGCGCAACGTGCGCAGACGAGATGTGATCACGGGGTACTCCTAATTCAGACCGTACAAAAGTCTAACAGCCCCACCCGCATATTTGTTCCCCGCTATGCCTCGACGGCAAGCCACAGGCCAGTAAACATGCCGCTTGCGATGTCAACCATTCCCATTGGCGCCAAGGCAAGGGAGAATAGGTATACAAAAGCCCTGACCCAAGGAGCCCTTGATGTCCGTTCCAACCACGATGTTCCGCCTCACTGGCCGCGATTACCCGCCGGCCAAGCTGAGCCAAGCCAGCCTGATCATCATCGATGCGCAGAAGGAATACCTGAGCGGTCCTCTGCAACTGTCGGGCATGGACGAGGCCGTGGCCAACATCGCCCGGTTGCTCGACGCCGCCCGCAAGGCCGGCCGTCCGATCATCCACGTTCGCCACCTCGGTACCGTTGGCGGGCGCTTCGACCCACAGGGGCCGGCCGGCCAGTTCATCCCCGGCCTGGAGCCACGCGAAGGTGAAATCGTCATCGAAAAGCGCATGCCCAACGCCTTCAAGAACACCAAGCTGCACGACACCCTGCAGGAGCTGGGGCACCTGGACCTGATCGTGTGCGGCTTCATGAGCCACTCCAGCGTCAGCACCACCGTGCGCCGCGCCAAGGACTATGGTTATCGTTGCACCTTGGTGGAAGACGCCTCGGCAACTCGCGACCTGGCGCTCAAGGACCAGGTGATCCCCGCCGCGCAGATCCACGCGTGCGAAATGGCCGTGATGGCCGACAACTTCGCCTGTGTCGCCCCTACCGCCAGCCTGATCTGAGCTGACGTTGCGATGACCGCCCGGCAGCCGGGCGGAACCCAAGGGCCGGGCCCAGGTCGAATTCCGGATGTCCACAGAGGAAACTGGAATGAAGCTCAAAGGCAGTTTCGACGCCAAGCGTCTGCGCCCGCGTGAACCGCGTAACTGGGGTGCGCGTATTGCCGCCGGCCTGTCGGCCCTGATCGCCACGCTCGGCGTGCTGCTGGCCATGGCCGGCATCGCCGGGCTGCTCGGCAACTACCCCGCCCTGGCCGAACTCAATGCCAACCGCCCGCTGGCCAGCATCGTGGCCGTGGTCGGGCTGTTGCTGCTGTACCTTGGCGTGCGCTTCTGGCGGCGCAGCCGCATCCGCCTGCGCCGCGGGCGCGAGCTGAACCTGTCGCCACACCTGATGAAAAAGCATGATTAGTCGTTTGTGCTGCCGGCCCTTCGCGGGCGCGCCCGCTCCCACAGGGGCCGCGCAACACTCAACCTCGATGCAATCCTGTGGGAGCGGGCGAGCCCGCGAAGAGGCCGGTACTGACGACACTGGGTTGATCGCGTAAACTACGCCGCCCACGTGGAGGCACCATGCAAGACGACGATTTTTCCCTGTTCAGCGCTGAAGTGCGCGGCGTCAAGCCGATCAAGCACGACCGCGCTGATGTGGGCAAGCCGAAAACCGACCGCAAGCAGCTGGCGGGCCTGCGCCAGGCGGCAACCATCCGCAGCGACCAGGCCCTGGTGATCGACGGCCTGTCCGACCAGTTCGTCATCGACGTCGGCGCCGAGGACGAGTTGATGTGGCGCCGCGACGGCGTGCAGGAAAGCCAGATCCGCAAGCTCAAGCTCGGCCAGATCGCCTTCGAGGGCAGCCTCGACCTGCATGGCATGAGCGTGGAGAAGGCCCGTGAGACCCTGTGGGCCTTCATCGCCGAAGCCACCAAGCTCGAAGTCCGCTGCGTACGGGTGACCCACGGCAAGGCCGCACGCCTGGACGGCAAGCGTCCGATGATCAAGAGCCACGTCAACACCTGGCTGCGCCAGCACCCGCAAGTGCTCGGTTTCACCTCGTGCCAGGCCCGCCATGGCGGTACTGGCGCGGTGTATGTGATGCTCAAGCGGACCATGATGGAAGGCCGCGACGAGTAACGCCGTGCTTGCAGCGCCGCGCGCGGCGCCGTACCCTTCCTTTTTGCGATTTTTACCCACAGGTAGATACATGTCCCTGGAACAGAACTACACCGAGATCCTCAGCCAACTTGGCGAGGACGTCTCCCGTGAGGGCCTGCTCGACACGCCCAAGCGGGCTGCAAAGGCCATGAAGTACCTTTGCCGCGGTTACGAGCAGACGCTGGAAGAAGTCACCAACGGCGCGCTGTTCACCTCCGACAACAGCGAGATGGTGCTGGTCCGGGACATCGAGCTGTATTCGATGTGCGAACACCACATGCTGCCTTTCATCGGCAAGGCCCACGTCGCCTACCTGCCCAAGGGCAAGGTGCTGGGCCTGTCGAAAGTGGCGCGCATCGTCGACATGTTCGCCCGCCGCCTGCAGATCCAGGAAAACCTCAGCCGCCAGATCGCCGAGGCCGTGCAGCAGGTGACGGGTGCCGCTGGCGTGGCGGTGGTCATCGAAGCCAAGCACATGTGCATGATGATGCGTGGCGTGGAGAAGCAGAATTCGACCATGCTCACCTCGGTAATGCTGGGTGAGTTCCGTGAAAACGCCGCGACGCGCAGCGAGTTCCTCAGCCTGATCAAGTGATCGGCGCATGACCCGAGCCGGCCCCCCAGGGGTCGGCTTTTTCATTTCAGGAGTAGCCCATGATCGTCAAAGCCCTGCGGGTCGGCCTCGGCCAGCTCATCGTGTTCGGCGACTGGATCAGCCGCCCGGCCAAGCAGAAGCGTGATGCAGCGGCCCAGGCGCGTGTCGAGCAAGAGGCCAAGAGCCTCGCGCTGTACCAGTTCCATGCCTGCCCGTTCTGCGTGAAGACCCGCCGTACCCTGCACCGCCTGAATGTGCCGGTGGCGCTGCGTGATGCCAAGAACGACGACGTGCATCGCCAGGCGCTGCTCGAAGGTGGCGGCCGGGTGAAAGTGCCGTGCCTGCGCATCGAGGAAGCGGGCAACGTGACCTGGATGTATGAATCCAAGGCCATCATTGCCTATCTGGACAAGCGCTTCGCGTAAGCCCTGCGCGGCTCTTGTGGGAGCGGCCTTGTGTCGCGAAAGGGCTGCGCAGCAGCCCCAGGGTATTTGCACTTACGCTGATATTACTGGGGCCGCTTTGCGGCCCTTTCGCGACACAAGGCCGCTCCCACAAAAAGCAGTCCCAGTGTTCAATCCACCATCGGCACATGCCGCGGATGGCTGGCCACCCGCTCAAGCCAGGCGCGCACCGCCGGGTAATCGGCCAGGACGAACCCGCCCTGATGCGCCACATGGGTGTAGGCATACAGCGCCACATCGGCAATCGAGTACTGGTCCCCGACCAGATACGGCGTCATCTGCAACTGCCGCTCCATCACCTTCAACGCCTTGTACCCGCCCTTGTGCAGCTTGCGGTATTCCTCCACGCGCTCGTCCGGCAGCCCCAGGTAGAACTGGATGAACCGCGCCACGGCAATGTATGGCTCATGGCTGTACTGCTCGAAGAACTGCCACTGCAACACCTGGGTCCGCAGGCGCGGCTCGCTGGGCAGGAACTCGCTGCCGTCGGCCAGGTAGTTGAGGATCGCATTCGATTCCCACAGGCAGGTACCGTCCTCAAGCTTGAGCACCGGCACCTTGCCATTGGGGTTCATGGCCAGGAACTCTGGCGTTTCGGTCTCGCCCTTGAGGATATCCACCGACTGCCATTCATACGGGCGGTCAAGCAGGCTGAGCATCAGCTTGACCTTGTAGCAGTTGCCTGACTGGTAATCACCATACACCTTGACCATCGCCCGTCCCCTCCCCATGCAGTTGCGAAAACTTGCCCAATAGTTGGCGACTGTACGGCTAAAAGCAATGCCTGCTGTATGGCAAGGATCAATTCGGCTCGCGTTAGTCTGAAAAAACTGCTTACACATGGACAAGGACCCAACCCAATGACCGATGCCACCTCCGCACGCCTGCGGCCCCTGGCAGACACCTCCCCGTCGGCGGTGGTCGCCGGCTTCATCGCCATGCTGACTGGCTACACCAGTTCGCTGGTGCTGATGTTCCAGGCCGGCCAGGCAGCAGGCCTGACCAATGCGCAGATCTCTTCGTGGATCTGGGCGCTGTCGATCGGCATGGCGGTGTGCAGTATCGGCTTGTCGCTGCGCTACCGCACACCGATCACCGTAGCCTGGTCGACCCCCGGTGCGGCGCTGCTGATCACCAGCCTGGGTGGGGTCAGCTACGGCGAGGCCATCGGTGCCTACATCACCTGTGCGCTGCTGGTGGTGATCTGCGGCCTGACCGGCAGCTTCGAGCGCCTGGTCAAGCGCATCCCGGCGTCGCTGGCCTCGGCCTTGCTGGCCGGGATCCTGTTCAAGATCGGCAGCGAAATCTTCGTGGCCGCCCAGCACCGCACGCTGCTGGTGCTCGGCATGTTCTTCAGCTACCTGCTGGTCAAGCGCCTGTCGCCGCGCTACTGCGTACTGGCCGCCTTGCTGGTGGGCACGGCATTGTCCGGCGCCCTCGGCCTGCTCGACTTCAGCGGCTTCAAGCTGGAGGTGGCTACCCCGGTGTGGACCACGCCAAGCTTCTCGCTGGCCGCAACCATCAGCATCGGCATTCCGCTGTTCGTGGTGGCCATGACTTCGCAGAACATGCCGGGCGTGGCGGTGCTGCGCGCGGACGGCTACCAGGTACCCGCCTCGCCGCTGATTTCAACGACGGGTCTGGCTTCGCTGCTGCTGGCACCGTTCGGCTCGCACGGGGTCAACCTGGCGGCGATCAGTGCGGCGATCTGCACCGGGCCGCACGCCCATGAAGACCCGGGCAAGCGCTATACCGCAGCGGTGTGGTGCGGGATTTTCTATGGCATTGCCGGCACGTTCGGCGCCACCCTGGCGGCCTTGTTCGCGGCGCTGCCGAAGGAGCTGGTGCTGTCGATTGCGGCGCTGGCGCTGTTCGGTTCGATCATGAACGGGCTGACCGTGGCCATGAGCGAGGCCAGGGAGCGCGAGGCGGCGCTGATTACTTTCATGGTGACGGCTTCGGGGTTGACCCTGTTCTCGATCGGCTCGGCGTTCTGGGGGATCGTGGCGGGGGTGTTGACCTTGCTGATACTCAACCCGCGCAAGGCCTGAAGAAATTCATTGCCTGTGCCAGCCTCTTCGC